>DATDHL010000269.1:0-63770 GCA_036521575.1 Edaphobacter sp.
ATGCGCACGGGACTATTGAAGGTCGGCCTGCCGGCCGCGAAAGAGGGGCTGTCGGAGAAGGACCCGACCATTGCCGAGCTGCTCAAGCCACAGGGCTACGCGACCGGACAATTCGGCAAGAATCATCTCGGCGACCGCAACGAATTCCTGCCGACGGTGCACGGCTTCGACGTGTTCTTTGGAAACCTCTATCACCTCAACGCCGAGGAGGAGCCCGAGCGTCCCTACTGGTTCGGCAGTAATCCCGACTTCATCAAAAGCTACAATCCTCGCGGCGTCATCCATTCCTTCGCCGACGGCAAGATTGAAGATACCGGTCCGTTGAACGTTAAGCGGATGCAGACCATTGACGACGAGACCACGTCGGCATGCATGGACTTTATGGATCGACAGGTCAAGGCAGGCAAGCCTTTCTTTACCTGGATGAACTTCACCCGCATGCACATCTTCACCCACGTCCGGCCTGAGTACGAGGGCAAAGGGGGCCTCGGCAAAGGCTACTTCTATGCCGATGGCATGTGGGAGATGGATCAGAATGTCGGTAAGCTGCTTAAGCAACTCGACGATCTTCACATTGCCGATAACACGATAGTCGTCTTCACGACCGACAACGGACCTAACGCATTCACTTGGCCCGATGCGGCGACGACTCCCTTCCGCAGCGAAAAGGACTCGAATTGGGAGGGTGCCTTCCGCGTGCCCGCTATGATCCGCTGGCCGGGTCACATCAAAGCCGGGGAGATCTCCAACGAACTAGTCTCCGGACTCGACTGGTTCCCAACCCTGCTTGCAGCGGCAGGCAGCACTAATGTCAAGGAGAGTCTGCTTCGAGGCACCAGCCTCGGCGGCAAGACCTTCAAGGTGCACCTGGACGGTTACAATCAGTTGCCCTACCTCACAGGTCAACAGCCGCACGGCGCCCGCGAAGAGTTCTTCTACTTCAACGACGATGCCGAAATAGTCGCGGTACGCTTCGACTACCTGCAAGAGGGGGCAACGCAAAAGACCGCATGGAAACTCGTGTTCTGTGAACAGCGACAAGCGGGCCAGTTTGATATCTGGGCCAATCCATTCACCTGTCTTCGCGTGCCAAGGATGTTCAATCTGCGCATGGACCCCTACGAACACGCGCAGATCTCAGGCAGCGGATACGACCAATGGAGGGTGGACAACGCGTATATCGTGTTCGAGGCTACAAGAAGGGCCGTTAACTTCATGCAAACCTTCCTCGAATTTCCACCCAGTCAGTTGCCCGGCACCTTTTCGCCGGATCGCGTCGAAGAAGATATAAATCGAAAAATTCAGCAGATGAAAGCGACCCAGGCACACGCAGCGGGCGCGAAAGACTGAACCCTTACGAACGAAGCTAACGAGAGACTCGGTGATGCGAATCTCCAAAGCATCATCGAGTTTTTCTTGCGGCGTTGAGCAGATCGCGTCAAGGCTCCGCGGACATGTTGCACTCGGCGAACCTGGGAAGACTCTGAAGAAGTTCCGAGCCGAATCGGTTTTGAAGGAGCGCGGATTTACAGACTGCGGAAAAGGTCGATGTTTTGAAGGGACGCGGCTTCAGCCGCGCCATAAGTAGCTCGATTTCAATGTGGCTTTAGCCACTGAGGGAATCTTTCCCCGCCGCAACAGATTTTTCAGCACCCTCTTTAGCCGCGACGCAAATGGCCCCAAAATCTGGGCTGGTAGCCCAATGCTTTTAGCTTTCGGTCTCACCCGAGGGAATGTCATCTCTTGTTGGGATCGTCGTCATGAAACTTGTTCAGAGCGAACCTAACAGTTTGGACTGTGTTTCACATCACCTTACTTTCGAGTAATCGGTTATCGAAAGTTTTCTGACCCAGTACGTCTTGCCTGAAGGCCGCTCAGCCGATACCCTCAACCTGCATGCTCATCCTCGCCTCAGCCTCGCCGCGCCGCCGCGAACTCCTCACCCAGGCCGGTCTCACCTTCACGGTCGATTCAGCCGACATCAACGAAGACCGTCTCCCCCACGAGATCGCCGCCGCCTACGTCCAGCGCCTCGCCGAAGAGAAGGCCCAGGCCATCTGGAATCTCCGTAGCTCACTCGACACACCCGAAGACCCGCTCATCGTCCTCGGCGCCGATACCTGCGTCGTCTGCGACGGCCATATCCTTGGCAAGCCCACCAGTCCCGACGACGCCCACCGCATGCTCCGGATCCTCTGCGGTCGAACTCACGCCGTCCTCACCGGCATCGCCGCAGCCACCCGCGCCAAAATCGTCAGCGACGTCGAAGTCACCCAGGTCACCTTCAACGTCCTCAGCGACTCCGAGATCGCCGACTACATCGCCACCGGCGACCCCCTCGACAAAGCAGGAGCCTACGCCATCCAGGGCCACGCTGCCCGCTGGATTCCCCGCATCGAAGGCTGCTACTTCAACGTAGTAGGCCTCCCCATAGCCCGCACCATCGCCCTGCTCGAAGAAGCCCGAGCCAAACTAGGACAGTTCTGATTAAGCCCTGTTTTGAAAGGGCGCGGCTTCAGCTGTGCCGTAATGTCGCGTTAACAGGTGGCTTTAGCCTGAAGCACATCGATTAACCGCGCCCATAACCGAGCCAAAGGCCACCAGCTTCCGGTATGATTCGCGCTGCTAGCCGATGCAAGCGGCTTCCGCATTTGGGGCTTCTTCTTTAGACCTGCACTACTCCACACTGCTGCCGAAAACCACAACGAAGTAAAGTCCCGGCGGGCCGATGCTCACCTCAGGAACTTTGCACGCGCCCACAGTCCATTAAAGTCGTGCCAACAATCTGGAGTAGAGAATGCGTACTACCCTCCGATGGGTCATATCGCTATTGCTGATTCTGTATGTTCAATCGTCGATGTTAAATGCTCAGACGACCTGGTACATCCGTCCCGATGGCGGAACCCGCTTTGATGCCAATGTTCCGGCGGGGCAGTGTGACGGCAAGAGCGACGCTCCGTATCCCGGCTCAGGAGCAAATCAGCATTGTGCCTTCAACGATTTTCGATTTCTCTACGACGATCAGACTTGGCAGAATTCGGCGTGGGTGATCGCTGGCGGCGACACGGTGATCGTGCGCGGTGGCCCGTATCGGATCGGTATCGGCAACGCCATAAACGCCCCGGACGCCAGCGGAAAAGCATGGTGCCCTGGTTCCTACTCTGCTCCCTACGGTTGCTTTAATCCGACGATCCCCGCTGGAACAGCCAGCCAGCACACGCGCATCCTTGGTGAGAACTACGCATCATGCGGTGCATCCAACAAGACCCAGCTCTTCGGAGGCTTCGGTGCATCAGCCACACTCAATCTTGCCGGTACGCAATACGTTGATGTCGCCTGCCTCGAGTTAACCCGCCACTCGCAGTGCATTCAAGCCGGCCAGCCTGCCTACCCAAGCCCCTGCAACAGTAACTATCCCGGCATCGACGACTACGCGTCCAACGGCATCTTTACGGACGTGACCACACAAAATGTAACCCTGACGGATCTGTGGATTCACGGTTTTACCCATAGTGGGATTCAGGGCCCGATTGGCGGACCGATGACCCTGACCCGTGTCAGTATAAGCTTCAATGGTTTTGCCGGATGGAACTTCGACGACGGTTATAACACTCCCGATGGTCCCGGTTCTTCCATCAATGCCAGCTATGTCTCCATGATCGGAAATGGCTGCAACCAGGAATATCCAATTGTCCACACCTTCCCCGCCGTCTCCTGTTACGACCTCAACAGTGGCGGTTTTGGAGACTCATGGAGTGGACAGGATACGACTCTTGCTTCGTTTACCTGCGACCACTGCATTCAGGCTTACAACACCAAGGACGGATTCATCGGCCCACACACGCAAATTACAAATCTCGTCATCACCAACTCCCAGTCTTACGCCAATATGGGGCAGCAGTGGAAGTGGGGAAGCACTCCGAACTCCACCACCACTTTCGTCAATAATCTGACCATCGGAAATTGTCAGCGAATGTCGCAGCAGCTTCCCGGAGCGCCCATCAACTACAACGCTGCAACCGGAACGCAGGGGGCATATCTTAGCTTATTCTGTCGTGCGGCGGGAGATATGTTTTCGTTCTACAGCGCCGCCAACAGCTCTGTCTTGTTTGCATTCAATACAACGGTGGGCTACTCAGCTACGATGTTCGATCTGGCCTGTCGGACGGCAAACACCTGCAACTCCACTCCGTATATCTTCCGCGACAACATTATGGTCGGCTTTTTGCAACCGACCTACAACCCAACGAACGTCAATCTTCCAGGACTGTACTACTACAGCGATCGCTCCGATGCCGTCACCGAAGATCACAACCTCTATTTCAATATGCGAAACGTCGTCTGTTCTTCGCCGGGAGATATCTGCCCCGATCCATCGTTCGTAGACGAACCGCCAGCGACCGTAGTGAGTGAGTCACAATTCGATAACTTCAATTTCAACTTGTCATCGATTAGTCCTGCCATCGGCGCCGGAATCGCCATCTCTGGTATCACCACCGACTTCAACGGAAACCTGCGGGCAAATCCGCCAGCCATCGGCGCGATGGAACTGCAGGCCGGAACATCGCCGCCGCCCCCACCCGCGCCGCCCCCACCCGCGCCGCCCCCACCCGCGCCCGCGCCGCCATTGCCGACGCCGACCCCCCCGTCTCCACCCTCTTCAGGAAGTCCTCTGTTCGGCCCGAACATCACGCTTACAACGAGCCCAGTCTGGATCACCATGACCAATGAAAATCCGTCTGTATCGGTCTCTTTGCCCGCCGGTGCCACCTATCGATTGGGCGACTACACAAACAACCGATGGTCGACGCCCATCACTCTTGCAACGGATACAACCTTCAACCAGGTCCTCTGGCCCGCAGGCGTCTTCCCCTTCCCCGATCCGGATTCGGGTGTTGCAAAGGAACTCGATGTCCTGATGTATGTGACGACCAATGCGCCCGGACCCGCACAAACTTTAGAAGACCCTCTGTCCGGCTCGAACATTACGCTCACAGCGAGTCCAGTCTGGATCACCCTTACCTATGAAAATCCGTCCGTATCGGTCTCGCTACCCGCGGGTGCTACCTATCGATTCGGCGACTACGCAAACAATCGATGGTCAACACCCATCACACTTCCAACGGACACAACCTTCAACCCGATCCTCTGGCCGGCAGGCGTCTTCCCCTTCTCTGACCCGGATTCAGGCGTAGCAAAGGAACTCGATGTCCTCATGGAGGTAGTGCAGTAATCACTAATTTTGTCGATACGGCCCAGATATTCAGCCTATCCCGGACTTAGAGCACGTCCTTGAGTGTGACATCGTATACGCGTTCAGTACCGTTTCGGCTGACGGTGAGGTGCAGAATGGTACCGGCAGGCTGGTTGAAGACAGGTCGTTGGGGTCATCTGCGGGAGTGTGGCCGTTGATACCTGTGATGCGGTCGCCTGGTTTCAGGCCAGAGGCTTCGCCCGGGCTTGCACCCAGCACAGTCATGACGGTATCTACGCCGCCAACGGGGTCGAGGATCAGCCCGGCGCGATTGAAGACCTCGGGCTTAGCCCAGTCGGCGGTCTTCTCAAGGTACATGACGCCGCGCATGCAATCCACGATGAGCGTGAAGCGATCGAGAATGCTTTGACCGATATTGCCCGCACCGGAAGTCGCGCCGTCCGGTTGTGTTTGAAGTCTTACCACCGGGTTGGTGATCTCGAAGTCGCCGATACGCAGAGTATGAAGGCGCGCGAACCAAGCCTCCGGCGACGGCCCGCCTAAGCCCTTTCCGTTGTAACCACGGTAGCGGGCTCCCAGCGCCACGACGAGATTGTGTTCCTGCACAAAGCTGGAGTTGAGAAAGAGGCCGATCTGGTTGCCCGTGTCGAGGCCAAAAACTCCGGGAATGCCGTCGACCTCAGCCCGGATCTCTACGCCGTTACTATCCTTGTGCATGATGAGCGGAACAGTCGTGCCGGCTCCGGTGTAGTGGAAGTGTGGACCGTCGAAGAAGGTTAGCTGGTTGTGTTCGAAGTCAACACGGACGGCGAAGCGGCGCATCAGCTCCCAACCCACAATCATCTCCGGATCGCCAGACTCGGAGGGGATGTCCAACACGTAAAAGGTCTGATCCCGGACCGTGAGATCGCCGATAGAGAGCGCATCTACGTGCGAGGTGTGGACTGTGATCGCGCCGCCGATCGCTCCAAAGTGCACGGGCGCTTCTTCGATCTTGAGACCCAACCGCTTGGCAAAGGCACTGCTGACTATATTGACCCCACCGGTGTCGAAGACCGTGCGAAAAGGACCCTCTCCATTGATCTTCATCTTGAAAATCAGGCCGCCCTCAGCTGGGACGGTGACTTGGCCAGAGGCTGGCATCGTATAGTCGGTGCGAAAGGGCGGCTGGAAGTCGGTCTCGTTGACTTGGGCCAGCGCCGTTACCTTTGTCGTGATAAACACGGCGGCACTCGCGCCAGTTCCCTTCTGTTTGCGAAAAGGCAGAGTCAGACCGCTCTCGGTACGGCGAAAGTCGCTAAAGAACGTTGCTGAGTCGCCTCTGGCGATGCGTTCGATGTGGTGAACCTTGCGATCAATCCAGAGCGTAACGCCGTTGCCGCCGGGAACCTTGCACTGCAGGCGGTCGTAGGTGACGCCATCTTCGGTAGTGGGCGAAAGCAGTGTTACGCTAGCGCCGCCGAAGTTGGGTTGCCACCAGCCATTCCGGTGCACATAAAGGTCGTCGATGTCCCCGGGTTGTTTGCCGCCGGGCGTTAGCTCAACATCGCCAGGGCTGTCCTGCCCCCAATTTTGTGTGGGCATCACGGCGTGGTTTTCCACCCGTCCGCGATCTTGCAGAACGACGCGATCAGCGTTGGCACCCGTGCGGAGGTCGTCAATCGTAGCGATTGTGCCGATGATCTTACCCTCGACAACCACCGTGCCTTCGGCGCGCAGTTCGGCGACGTGGTTCCACGCTTCGCCCCCGGTTGCCTCGCGGACTTGAGAAAGGATTGCAACTGCGCGTTGCGGTTCGCTCTGCGGCTGTGCAAGCAGCCCTTGTAATCCGCCGAAGACGAAAACCCCTGGAGTGAGAACCCGAAAGCCGCGCAACCATCTGAACATAGGTGCCGATCATCATAACGTGGTCGAGGTAAAACGGAGCCCCATCTTCGTGTACTTCGGGGGTATCCGACTCCCTCCACGCCAAAGGAACAACATGCCAAATGCTCTATTCGCTGACTGGCTAACCTGCTGACTGGCTGACTTGCTAACCGCGACTTGCTAACCCGCTGACCCGCTAATCCACACTCGCAATCATCGCCGCCAACAAGGCCGTCCTTGGCACCAGATGCTCAATCACCACCGACTCATGCGCTGCATGCGCACCCTCTCCCACCGCGCCCATCCCATCGAGCGTCGGCACCCCCAGCGCAGCCGTGAAGTTCCCATCCGACCCACCCCCCGTAGCCGCCTCCCGCAGCTCAAAACCCAGCTCTCCAGCCAGGCTCCGAGCCTGCTTGAACAGCGCAATCGTCCCAGCCTTCCGCTCCATTGGAGGCCGATTGATCCCGCCCGTAATAGTCAGCTTGCAGTGCCGGTCTGAGACCTTCAAATCACGAAACAGTTTTTCCACATAAGCCGCATCGCGCGCCTTCGATATTCGCACATCCACCTCAATATGCGCTTCAGAAGCGACCACATTTGACCGCGTTCCACCACCAATAACACCACAATTTACCGTCAACTGCCGTTCAAAATTAACAAAGCCCGAGATGGTCTGCACCTGCTTCGCCAGCTCCAAAATGGCCGAGTGCCCCTTCTCAAAATCCACCCCGCTATGCGCACCAACCCCCGTAACCTGCACATAATAATGGCCTATACCCTTCCGAGCCGTCTTGTAAGCCAGCCCCTGCGCTGGCTCCAGCACAAAAACCGCCGCCGATTCCCGAGCCAACCGCTCCGTAATCGCCCGAGAAACCGGACTCCCCACCTCCTCCTCACTATTTAAAAGTAGGACAACCGGACGAGCTAACTTCAACTCTTTCAATATACTTACGGCTGCCAGAGCCATCACAACTCCGGCCTTCATATCGAGCACACCAGGTCCCCAATACCGTCCTTTTTCCTCCCGCCAAGGCATCTCTTTCAATGTCCCGAGCGGCCACACTGTGTCCAGATGTCCAAGTAACATAAGGGGTTTACGCGCAGAACGCGCCGGACCGAAGCGCAGTTCGAGAACGTCCCCAAAACCCTTTTGTTTATGCCGTTTAGCCCGTCCCCCGATCCCACGCGCTAGACGTTCGGCAATGGCCATTGCCGCATTAACTGCAGATCTATCTTCACTTGGCGACTCCTGTAAGACAAGTTCATGGAGACTGTTTCGTATCCATTGATGCCGGATTTCGGTCGCTTGGAGAATGGCTTTGGTATTCATGGATGCATGTTATAGGGTCTAAAAGGCTTATGCCTAGGATTGTCGAGGGGAAAGATTGGTTATCTAGTCGATAAAGTGTGGCGAATTTACCACATCGACAGTTGCTTACCGGACTGTAATCTTAACAATGGCATTTGTGGAGATGTTGATTCGTGGGACTGGAAGCTCATTTTGAGCGGACAATTCGGTCTGAAATAGAGTTCAAGGGCGTTGGCCTGCACAGTGGAGCGCCAGTCTCGATGCGATTGGTGCCAGCGCCTGCCGGATCCGGTATCGTATTCAGACGTATAGACTTAGACAATTTTGAGATTCCTGCGATTGGGAGAAATGTTGCGAAGGTAAGCTATGCAACAAGCCTGATGCGGGGAAGTGTGCTGATTTCGACAACGGAACATCTGCTTTCGGCGCTGGTTGGCTATGGGGTGGATAACGTTATTGTCGAAGTCGATAATCTTGAGGTACCCATCCTCGATGGCAGCGCTCTGCCTTACGTGCAAGCATTTCATTCTGTTGGGCTTAAGCAGCAGCGGCGGCGGCGGGAGTACATCAAGATTCTCAAAGAGGTCGAGGTTCGGGAGGGGTCGAAGTTTATTGGGGTGTATCCGGGGTCGGGGTATGGGATACGGTATACCATTGATTTCCCGCAACCTATTGGTTATGAGACGTTTACCGGAGATCTGGCAGTGGGGGATTATGTGAAACAGATTGCCCCGGCACGGACTTTCGGGTTCAAGGAAGATGAAGCTATGCTGCGGGATATGGGGCTGATTCGTGGGGTTTCGAATGACAGTGCGATTATCCTTTCCCGGCAAGGTGTTGAAAATGGACCACTTCGCTTCGCGGATGAGTTTGTGCGGCATAAGGTGCTGGATCTGATTGGTGACCTGGCGCTGGCGGGGAGGCGGATCCAGGGGCGGGTGGTGGCGGAACGGGCAGGTCATGCGATGCATACCGCGCTGGTGCAACGGATTCTGCGGGACCGGTCAGCTTGGGAGCTGGCGCATGGATACGATGAAGTGACTGAACCAGAATGGGTTACGGGGAGTTTGCAGCCTGTGCATGCCTGATTTTTTCTGGTGTTCGCTCGAAGTTTTCTTGTATCGGGTTTCGGGTGGTTTTTTGGTGGTTTTGGGCGAAATCTGTGGTTTGTTAGCGGTAAAAAGTGTGGCAATCGTGGTAAAGGTGTGGAGTTTGGCGTGACTTATTTGCGTGCGCTTTGGGTGGTGCAGGGGTGAAGAAGGTGGCGGCGGTTGCTCTGGGGTCGAATCTGGAGTCGGAGAGGTACGGCGGCCGGGAGGAAAACCTTCGGGAGGCAGTGGAGCGGGTGCGGGGGCTGGGTGAGGTGCGGGCTGTGTCTTCGTTTTATGACACGGATCCGGTGGGATATGTGGATCAACCGCGGTTTCTGAATGGGGCTTTGCTGGTGGAGTCGGATCTGGAGCCTCTGGAGCTGATGCGGGGGCTGCTGGAGATTGAGCGGTCGATGGGGCGGGAGCGGGTTGGGGCGGTGGCGAAGGGGCCGCGGGTGATTGATCTCGATCTGCTGCTGTATGGGGATGTTGTGATGTCGACGGCGGAGTTGACGCTGCCGCATCCGGAGATGCAGGAGAGGCGGTTTGTGCTGGAGCCGCTGGCGGAGGTTGCGCCGGAGATGGTGCATCCGGTGCTTGGGGTGACGGTGGGGGAGATGCTGGCTGGGTTGGGCCGGGGTTCTGGTTTGTAGGTGGTGGCTGGGAGAAGAAGGCGATTCAGTCGTTCCGCTTCGCTTCACTCCGGCCTTCGGCAGAGTGGAACCACTCATCGCGAAAAGCCCGCGATGAATGGGGCACCTGGCGGGGTTTTTCCCGGTGAGACTTACAGAGAGCAGAGAAAGATTCTCTCTGGAGCTAGAGAGGGTGATGAACAAGTCTGATGCAGAAAAATTCCCTGAGGGGCTAAATGTGAAGTTTCAATAGGTTGTTGTCCACAAGCGCACTCGCATCGACATAAATGTACCTTGACTAACCTAAACGGTCTTTACCTAGCGTCCCCACTGTTTTTAGCGGCCCATTTTTGGGCATCTTGTATTTCGCAAGTCTATCTCCGAAATGAGCTAACGATTCGGAGTTCCAAGCCTCCTCCACGTGGTGCTCATCGAAGATCTTATTCAGAGGAGCATAACAACCGGATATTTCAAATCCGGTTAGTCTTCGACGTGCAGACCATGCGATCACGTCTGCTGCCTGAAGGATTCCGATTTTTTTATCGTCTTCAAAGGTTAATGACCCTACATGAAAATATTGGCCAAACTTCTTTTGGGTTTCTATCATCCATGCGTGCGATTCAACTACGTGGCGCTTGTGAGAATTTCCGGTATCCAAAATTAGAGGGATACAACCAGAGTATGAGTTTGCGTCGGCTAGCAAATGATTGAGGTATGCGGCGAGGATGAAGCACATACCATAGACACCGAATTGCTTACGAACATGCGGTGGTATGTTTCTGGTTATATTCTTCGTTAGATATGGATGCAGAAATGCTCTTGGCTCGATGAGTCTTTATTAGCTGAACAGCTCGGTCGAATAGCTCTTGTTTGGAGCAGGAAGGTATCTTGCCGAGTCTTCCATGCGGGCCAAATTCATTCATATGCAAAGGTGGTTCTATCCCGTAATCATCGAGGAGATGATTCCAGTTATCTTCGAATGACTCAAAGGCTTCACGAGTGACCAATAATCCGCCGAGTACGGCGTGTGGAGTGTTTGGATCTTTTCCGCCACTCTCGTCAAGATAGATACGCAAAATTGAGGACGAACTTTCCGGTGTATCGAGTGAGCCATGCATTATTGACCAAACCTCACGGCGGTAATCTGATTGATTGGTCTGCCATCCTCCAAGCGAAGGAACGTAACAGCGTTGATGCAGGTCTGTTCATCACTGAAATGCTTGATGGCTTCGATAAGGGTTTTAGGCTGTTCAATTTGCATGGGTGATAACCTTGACTAACCAAAGCACATCACAGAATTTGGTTAGTCAAGTATATTTATGCCCTCGCATCTACACTCCACGCACCAACGGGAAGGCAGAACGATTCATCCAGACAAAGGGTATGACTATAGAGGCTACGGAAAGCCTTTGCTTTTGAATCGATTGAAAGTGCTGCATACTAGTCGCGCGTGTAGTCCCGCCTGAAGGATGGTTCTCCTGCAATGATGAAAGTTTCTCTCCGTGTTGGTGGCGCTGTATGCGTCCTTGCTCTGCTTGTGACTGTGGATGGATGCAGGCGGCATCGCAAGTCGAAGTCTGCGCCGAATACGACCCAGTATGCGGAGAACGTGCAGAAGCTGGTGGAGAAGAAGGTGATCCCCAAAGAGATGCTGGATGCGAAGGCGATGTCGAGCCTGCGCTGGCCAGACTTCTCGGACTATCAGACGATCGTGGCGACGTTCTACGACGACCGCAACTATGAGATTGCGTGGACGCGCGATGGGGAGCCTACGGCTGCCGCGAAGGGCTTTATGCAGGCGTTTCATGATGCGGCGGCGAAGGGGTTGATCCCGGAGGATTATGACGACTCGCGGTGGGCGGATCGGGTGAAACGGCTGAAGGACAACTCGGCCGACACGTTTGCGGCGTTCGATGTAGCGATGACGGTGAATGTGATGCGGTTCATCTCGGATCTGCGGATCGGGCGAGTGAATCCGCTGCACTTTAATTTCGATATCAATGTGCAGGACAAGAAGTACGATCTGGCGGAGTTTGTCTCGGACAACGCGGTCGATGCTACGGATGTTCCGGGGTTGATTGCGAAGGTTGAGCCGGACTCGGAGCAGTATCGGAAGATGGAAGAGGCGCTGGGGCGGTATCTGGATCTGGTGAAGGAGCAGGAGGCGAAGGACGCTGGGCCGCTGCCGATGGTGGAGAAGGCGGTTTCGGTGGGCGGGAGCTATGCGGCGGCGCAGCAGTTGTGGGAGCGGTTGCGACTCGAGGGCGATGTGGAGGGCGATGCTCAGAAGACGACAGTGTTGGACAAGGAGCTGTCGGAGGGAGTGAAGAGTTTTCAGGCGCGGCATGGGATTGAAGTGGATGGCAAGCTTACGCCGCAGACGGTGAAGAGTTTGAATGTGCCGCTGATGGAGCGAGTGGGTCAGATGCAGAACTCGCTGGAGCGCTGGCGATGGCTGCCGGATCCGTATGTGAATCCACGGCTGATGGTGAACCTGCCGGAGTTTGTGCTTCGTGGGTTTACGTCGGATCGCAAGGTCGACTTCACCATGAGGGTGGTGGTGGGCAAGGTGATGGGGCAGCATCAGACGCCGGTGTTTACGCACATGATGAAGTACCTGGTGTTCCGGCCTTACTGGAATGTGCCGGTGGATATTGCGCGGAAGGAGCTGGTTCCGCATATGACGTCGAATCAAGGGTATCTGGCGAGCAAGAACTTTGAGGTGACGGATAGTAAGGGCAAGGTGCTGACGGGCTACACGGCCAAGCAGGTGGCTCAGGGTGGCGTGATGGTGCGGGAGAGGCCGGGGCCGAAGAACTCGCTGGGCCTGGTGAAGTTTATCTTTCCGAATCAGTACGATATTTATCTGCATTCGACGCCGGCGGTGTCGCTGTTTGAGCGGACGCGGCGGGACTTCAGCCATGGGTGCGTGCGGGTGCAGAAGCCGGATGAGCTGGCGGCGTGGGTGCTCGCGACGCAGGGCGGGGACTGGGATCTCGATAAGGTGCAGGCTGCGATGAACAGTGGGCAGGATAATCGGACGGTGAGTTTGAAGACGCCGCTGCCGATTGTGATCTTCTATGCGACGGCGTGGGTGGAGGAGGATGGGCAGGTGCACTTCTTCGACGATATCTACGGGTATGACGCGGAGATGGAGAAGGTGCTGGCGAAGGGGCCGCCGTATCCGATCAAGCCTGACCCGGCAACGCCAAAGACGAAGCCGGGAGATACGATGTAGGGGTGGTGTAGACTGCTTCCGTGAAAAAGACTGCGAACTTAGACCCGAAGGTGGATGCTTATATTGCGAAGGCTGCTCCGTTTGCGCAGCCGGTGCTGGAGCATCTGCGTGAGCTGGTGCATACGGCTTGTCCTGATGTGGAAGAGGCGATCAAGTGGAGCATGCCCTTTTTTGTGTATAAGGGGCAGATACTGGGGAATATGGCGGCGTTCAAGGCGCATTGCAGCTTTGGGTTGTGGGGTAAAGAGATTGTCGAGGTGATGCGCAGGGATGGGGTGCATACCGGCGATGGGATGGGATCGACGGGGAAGATTGCCAGCGTGAAGGATTTGCCCGCAGACAAGAAGATGCTGGAGTATGTCCGGCAGGTGGCGGCGGCTATTGAGGGCGGGGCGAAGACGATGCCGAAGCGGACTAAGACAGCCAAGGCAGAGGCGGAGGTTCCGGTGGAGTTGGCTGCGGCTTTGAAGAAGAATAAGGCGGCGGGCAAGGTGTTTGCGGAGTTCAGTCCTGGTTGCCGGCGGGAGTATGTGGATTGGATTGCCGAGGCGAAGCGGGCCGAGACGAAGGAGAAACGGGTGGCGCAGGCGGTGGAGTGGATCGCGGAGGGGAAACAACGGAATTGGAAGTATCAAAACTGCTGAGTTTTTGTTCGTGGTGGAGGGGTTGATTTTGTTGGGTGATATGCGATTTTTTGAGGTGTTTGCGGGTGGTTATTTATGGTCAGGATGTGGTTTTAAGTGTGGGAATGCTGGTTTGTTAGCTACTGGTTTTCGGTGGGCTGAAAATCGGCACTTTTTCTGTGGAAATCGTATTTTTTGTTTAGTTTAAAGGAGCGGAAGGCCGCTTTGACTTCGTAGTGCGCGCCCTCGGGTCGGGTGATGCTTTCGTAGAGGCGGAGTTCGTGGGCTGTGAAGGATTGCTGGAAGGCTGGGTTGTCTGCTCTGTGGGGTATGCGGATGGGGGCTTTGCTGCGTGCCAGGGTGATGTGCGGGGTGTAGGGGCGTAGCTCTCTGGGGAATCCGCAGCCTTCCATGGATTGAAAGACCTGCTCGGCGAGGTTGAGGAGACCGGGGGATGGCTTGACCTGTGCGTGAAGTATGCCTGCTTTTGGGAAGGAGCCGGCGCCGTTGAGCTGGAGGTGGAGTCGAGGAGCACGGATGGCCGCGAGGGAGCGGTGGATCTCATCGAGGCGGGAGGGGTCGACTTGTCCGAGGAAGCTCAGGGTGAGGTGCAAGTTCTCGGGGCGGGTCCAGGTGATGCGTTGTTGCGCTTCCGGGGTCATGAGGGTGTGGGCTGCCCGCGACAGGAGCGCGCTGAGCGAAGGGGGAAGGGCGATGCCGATGAAGAGCCTCATCGTGGACAGGATAGTTTCTTGTTGTGGAGCGGTGTCGTGTTTGTGGGGCTCGTTGAGAGCCGTGGTAGAGAAGCGGGTCCCTCCACTGCGCTGCGCTCCGGTCGGGATGACAATTCATTTGGTTGGGTCGGTAGTTTGGGCTCGGTCGATGTTCGTGGCGATTCTGGCGAAATGCGGGGGTTCTTCCCCTTCGGCTTCGCTCAGGGGCTTTGGTCGAAATGACAGGGTTTGGGTTTGTGGGGGATAGCACGGGTAACGGTCAGCAAGAACAGCAGGTCCCCTTCGGGGATGACAAGCAAGAAAAGCAAGTGCAATTGCAACGGCGTTTGGGCTGGGTTGGCGGCATTGGTAGAGAAGCGGGTTTCTCCGCTGCGCTGCTCACGGTGAGGCTGTGAGCAGCTTCGGTCGAAATGACAAAGTTGGGGAGGGTGCTTGCCGGTTCGCTTTTCTGCGGCAGATGCTGGCGGTTTATGGTGCTAGATTCAGATCGCGGGCGATTGCCAGGGCGGCGGCGTAGGTTTGGTCGGTGGGGACGGCGGTGTACTTTGTTGATCTGCGATTCCATTCGTCGCCGAAGGCGTACCAGTCAATGGGTTTTGGCGGGGACTTTTGTTCGAGGGAGGCGGAGAGTGTGTCGAAGTACATCTTCCACCTTGGCAGGTAGTAGTCGGCTGTGAGGCCGGCCCAGTCGCGGTTTGCGTACTCGTGCAGGCCGAACTCGCTTGCTTTGCGGTCTCCCCAGGTGGTGAGGATCGAGCGGGCATCGTAGTTCAACTGCGTGAGCTCGGAGGGTGACGATGCCCAGGGCGGGACGTATTGAAGCCATCGGCCGAGGAGGAAGAATTCGTTGGTTTGGAGCAGGGAGTCTAGTAGCTGCATGCGATGGAGCCATTGAGTTGTCAGTTCGGTGAATTTTGCGCGATCGCCTGCATCGTAGGCTGCTTTGATTTGAGGAAGCGTGGTGCGGCTCTCGTTTGCCATTACCTGACGTGCGAGATCGACTAGATCGAATTTGTAAGTCTCGCTCAAGCGTAGTTGCGGCGCTACTTGCAGTAGCTCTGTTAATGCGGGTTGGAGGTCTTCAGGGCGGTAACGCATTACGTCGGGCGACCATGTTGCTGCGTGCAGTGTGGTGAGGGATGGCTGTGCACTGAAGAGCGAGTCGTGCGCTGCGTCGCGCTCGCCGTGGTTCTTGTCGCCGTCGGCACGGTATCCGTAGGCTGTTTTGAGGATGATCTGCCAGGCGCGCTTGGCGTGGGGGTCTTCTGCGCCGTAGCGTCGCAGGGCGTAGTCGTCTGTCCATGTGGCGAGGTCGACGGGGTCGCTGTGCCATGCCATCTCGGTGTAAAGATCGAATGCGAAGGGGTTGGTGTCGAGGCCCTCAGTGAATAGAGCGGTGCCGGCGATGCGGCTTCCGGGTAGCTTTGCCATCTTCGGCATGCGGACGGCGTAGTCGTAGAGCGGGGCGCCCATGGTGGTGCGGCCTCCGAACTCCCAGAGGCCGCCGTAGAGCCATGGGGCTCCGCGGAATTCGTGGTCACGGTTTTCGCGGGGGATGCGGCCTTGTTCGATGTCGGCGACTATGACGCGGCTGGTGTCTACTGCGTCCATCACGGCGGGCATGGGGTTGTCTTGCCAGCCCATCATTAGCCAGAGTGCTGCGGGGTGAGCTTTCTCGAGGGCGGTCTGGATGCGCTTCGCGGCTTCGCCTACGGGGACGTCGCCTGCTGCACCGCCCTCCTGGAAGATCTCCATGTCGTATATTGCTGAGTCTCCAAAAAGTTCGTGTTGATGGCTGTAGAACGATGCTGCGAGGGTTGCAAAGTTGGGGTCGCGGGGATCGATCCAGCCAGGGCGCGTGAAACCGTTCCAGTCTCCCTGGGTGATGACGTGGGCGCCCTGATGAAGCGTGGCAAAATCCGCGGGGACGATGCCGTAGTAGCCGGGTAAGACTGGCGTGATTCCAAGTTCGCGCAACATTGCTATTAGTTTCTTTGCTGATTCGGCGCGCTTGTGCAACAGCTCCATTGAGATGGGCTCGATGAAGCAGCACATGTTGCCCATCAGCTGCCAGTTCTGGTGTGCGGGCTGGGTGATCCACTGGCGGATGGCGGTGTCGCTGTAGCCTGCGTCGCGAAAGGTCTGGTAGAGCACGAGGTCTGCGCCTCGTTCGATGAGGAGCGCGTTGGTGCCTGATAGGGCGAACACGTCGATCTCGCGTCGCCAGCGGGCTTCATCCCAGTACGGCGCGGAGTATCCGTCGGCGTTCTCGTTCAGGGCGTAGCGCCACTTGTAGAGTGCGGGTTTTTCGATCGGTTCCGGTGGTGGCGGCAGGAGTATGCCTGCGTGGCCGAGCTGCACTCCGTTGGTTGAGATCTGGAGGTGCGCGACGTACTTCAGGTACCAGTTCACTCCGTAGAGGAGCGTTGGTAGGGTTGCTGCTTCGACTTGAATGTGTCCTGCAGTGCCGGAGATTCGGAATGAATCGCCTTCTTTTGAGAGCGGCCGGAGTTTGAGCTGAAACTGATGAGCCAAGGAAGGCATTACGCGATGGAGAACATCTTCTGCGGGTTTTGCAGAGGTTTGCGCGTCGGCGATACGACCGCCGAGCATGATCACGAGGCCGACGAAACATAGATACCTGACGCAAGACATCCAAACACTATAGACGGTTGGACTCACAGGAGCGGAAAGGCGCTGCGGACTTCGTAATGGGCGCCGGTGGGTTTGGTGAAGCTTTCGTATAAACGGAGTTCGTGTGCTGGGAACAACTGTTGGAAGGTGGGGTTGTCTTGCTTGTGCGACAAGATATCGATACGTCCTTTGCCGCGCGCCAATGTTATGTGCGGCGTGTAGGGGCGTTGCTCTCTTGGGAAGCCGCAAGCTTCCATGGATTGGAAGACCTGCTCGGCCAGGTTGAGAAGGCTGGTCGATGGCTTAACTTGTGCGAAGAGTATGCCTGCGTTTGGAAATGTGCCGGCGCCATTGAGTTGCAGGTGAAGTCGAGTGGTTCTGATGGTTGCGAGGGCTTGCTCGATGTTGCTTAGGCGTGAGGGCTCGACCTGGCCGAGGAAGCTTATGGTGACGTGCAGGTTTTCCGGGCGTGTCCAGTTGATGCGTATGTGGCTTTGTGCTTCAGGCGCGATGAGGGTGCGGGCTGCTTGCGCGAGCGCTTCGCTAAGCGAGGGTGGCAGGCCGATGCCGATGAAGAGCCTCATCGTGGATCATGTTGCCTTGATGGGAGGGCCTACCAGTTCCATGTCGTACTTGCGGAAGAGAGCGGCGTCCATAAGGTCGGCTTTACCGTGGGCGGTGTCGCGGAAGAACTGCTCCATCTTGCCTGCTGGGGTGAAGGCGATGAGCATGTGCGCGGGTTTGGCTCCCACGGCGGTAAAGGTGTGTGGGACTTTGCGGGGCGCGAGGACGGAGTCGCCTGGCTTGAGCTGCAACCGCTTCTCGCCGACCTGGAAGAGGACCTCGCCCTCCATGACGTAGAACCACTCTTCCTGCTCGATGTGGAAGTGAAGGGGTGGGCCGCCGGGGAGGAGGTTGCTGTGCTCGAGGAGAAAGACGTGGCCGCCGGTCTCCTGGGCGGAGGTCTTGAAGGCGATGTGGCTGAAGCCGAGCGAGCGGGTCTCGCCGAAGAGATCCTGCCCTGCGGGGACGACATGGGCCTCCGTCGCAGGCGAGCCGGGTGACTCAGCGGCGAGTGCGAAGGGTTGAGTTAGCGCGATGGGAAAGGCAGAGGCTGCGGACTTGAGAAAGCTGCGACGCTTCACGGTGGGTCTCCTTACTTGCTGGGCCCGGAATTTTGGAAAGTCTAGCGCATATCCCCGAGGCCCGTTGCTACAGGCCTCGGGTGAAATCGTCGAACTTCCGTTCGATCACTTGCCGTCCGTAGGGGATGTTCTTAGGCGGAGGCTGGCGGTTTATAGCCGGCGGTTGCGGCGGCTTTCATTGCGGAGATGCCCTCTTCGACGGAGAGCAGTGGGGTCGTCTTGACGTTCTTGCAGGCGCCGCCGGCTCCGAGGGCCATGGCAAACGCCGCAGCGGCTACGTTGTCGGGCAGGTGCACGATGACGGCTGTGTCGTACTCTCCGAACGAGAGCCAGCCGTTGACTACCTTTCCTCCCAGCTTCTTGACTACTTTGGAGACCAGGACGATGCGGTCCTGCGGATTGTTGACCAGGGTGGCGATAGCCTCAGAGGTATATGCGACCTGCACCAGATATTGAGCCATTGAGTTGCCCTTTCGTTCGGCGAGATTGGCGCGGGCGAATTATGTTCTGGGGAGTGAGCCTGAAGTATGGGGCTTGTTGTGCCCTGAAATCAAGTATTTTCAATGAGATATATTTTTACGTTGCACCGAGTGGACAAAGCCGACGTTCGGGGAGCACGATGTTGAAAAACGAGGTAGTTTTTCGTGAGGGTGGTGGAGCACAGGTGATGCAGAGAATGCTGGCCTGATTGATACTCTGCCACCCTTCTTCTGTGCCACGCTGACGATTAGGCTGGTTGATTCAGGCGGCGGGTGAAGTCGAGGAAGACGAGAGCGGCGGGGGAGTAGCCGGTGGGATCAGCCTGGGTGAAGTCTCCGGTGAGAGGGTCCATCTGCTGACGGAACTCGATGTGACGCATGATGGCTTCGCACCACTGGTGCATGAGGTGGTTGAGTTCGGTTTGTTTGCCGTAATAGGGCATCCAGCGGGGGGCTCGGAGGGCGGTGAGGGCCTGGGTCGCTCCTCCCCAACTGTTGCGCGGGATGGGGCGGACGAAGGTGGGGTCGTCCAGAGCGATGGATGGGAATGGGTACGGCGCCCAGAAGGCTTTGGGGTTGTGGAGCTGGCGGATCCAAATCGCGTCGAAGATGGCTTTGTCCTTGGGGTCGTTGCGCTTGAGGACGTGTTCGCCGAGGACGCGGGAGATGACGTCGGAACGGACGCGGACGAACTTGTTCTGGGCGTCGACGTCGTAAAAGGCTGCGTCTTCGGGACAGTAGAGCCTGGTGATGATGAGCTGGCGGATTTTTTCGGCGTCCTCTTGCCAGCGGCTGGCTTCGTCGCCTTTGCCGAGCGCGGTTGCCATGCGGGCGAGTGCCATGCGGGCGCCGTAGACGGTGGCAGAGAGATCGGGGCAGAGGCGTGGCATGGAGGGGATGGGCGGGACTTTGCGAGCGTCGGCGTCGGGGCAGCGGTTGGGGATGCCAGCCCAGCGGGGGGAGTTGTCGTGGCCGGTGTCGTAGGCGCAGAAGCCTTCGACGAGACCGGTGTTGCGGGTGTCGCGGTATTGGCGGAGCCACGCGTCCCAACGGCTGCAGGCTTTGTAGGCGGTGACGAGGAGCTCGTCGTCGTCGGTGAGCTGGGCGAGCTCCCATGCGGTGGCGGCGATGGGGACGACCATCTGGATCTGGCCGAAGCCTACTTCGGTCATCTTAATGGAGGCTGGGATTTGACCGGCTGATTCGCGTCCGATGGGGCGTTGGAGGGCGAAGAAGGCCATGTGGTTGTTGCGGGCGATCTCGAGCGGGGTGGGGGAGCCTTCATTCTGCGTGATGTATTTACTGAGGGTTCCGTAGACGAGGCCTTCGTGGGGGCCGCACTCCTGCCAGATGCCGGGGTAGACGCTGCCTTCGAAGAGGACAGGGTGGTCGAAGCTGGGGACTGTGTCGATGTTGCCGGAGAGCGTGGCGAGAGCTGCGTCCCAGGTGCGCTGCCGGACGGGGTCGTTTGCGGGGATGACGGGATGCTTTTTGGGAGCGGTGATCTCGGCTTCAGCAGGCAGGAGGGCGGCTCCGGTGGCGAGTGCGGAGAGTTTGAGGAAGTCTCTCCTCTGGAGAAAGCGTTTTCGGTGGAGTTCGTGCGGCATCATGACGAGGATTAGTTTAGACCTTGGGCCTCGGACGGGTAGACTGACAGCCATGCGTGCACATGCAAGAGCGGAACGCTTAAACGACTATAAGGGACTGTCGGTGGTTCCGGCAGATACGGGGTTGAAGGATAAAGGGCTGGATGCAGCAGCTTTTCGGCGCAAGCTAATGAACTGGTACAGGATCCATGCGCGCGAATTGCCGTGGCGGGGGATCAGCGATCCCTACCGGACGTGGGTATCGGAGGTGATGCTGCAGCAGACGCGGGTTGCTGCGGTGATTGAGCATTACGAGAACTTTCTGCGGCGGTTTCCGACCATTGTTGCACTGGCGCTGGCGAGCGAGGCGGAGGTACTGGCAGTGTGGTCGGGGCTGGGGTACTACCGGCGGGCGCGGATGCTGCACAAGGCGGCGCAGTTCATCGTGAAGGAGCGGGGTGGGGTGTTGCCGGGTACAGCGACGGAGTTGAGGACACTACCGGGCATCGGCGAATATACGAGCGCGGCGATTGCGAGCATTGCGTTCGGCGAGAGCATTGCCGTGGTGGATGGGAATGTCGAGCGCGTTCTGCTGCGGCTGACAGGAAGGGACGAGGTGGGGACGGCGGCCGGTCGGGCGTTCGTGCAGGCGCAGGCGTCGGCGCTGGTGCCAAAGAAGAGAGTCGATGAGCGTGGGAATGCAGCGGGGGACCATAACCAGGCGATGATGGAGCTCGGGGCGACGATCTGCTTGCCGAAGGCTCCGCTGTGCCTGCATTGTCCGGTGTATGCGATGTGCAGGACTCGGGGAGAGCATGTAACTCCGCCGCGTGCGGTGCAGAAGAGCAGGCCGGCGGCGTATCTGCTGAGCCTGCGGAAGCGTGGGACAGTTACGGAGGTGCTGCTGGAACGGAGGGCCGATGACGCGAGCCTGATGGCCGGGATGTATGAGCTGCCTCCGCTACCGCAGGATGCGATTCAAGGACGGGAGCCGCTTTTGCGGGTGCGGCACATGATTACCAATACGAACTACTATGTGCAGGTGTTTGCCGCGAGCGGATCGCAGGATCAGGGGTTACGGCGGGCGGTTCCGGCGGCTAAGGGCGATCTGGAGTGGGTGCGGACCAGCCGGCTGGGAATGGTACCGCTGACGGGATTGGCGAGGAAGGTGTTGCAGCGGTTGGATGTGATGGAGGTGAAGCCGGTTCGGCTGCCGGAGGTGAGTGACGGGAATTCTGAGGGGTAGGACGGTAAATATCGTTGACTGTTGGTTTGCTGGTGAGATGTAAGATTGGGCGGTTTTACATGAAGATCAGATATCGAAGGGCAGCGTGGCTGATTGCAGCGGGGTTCGCGCTTGGCGGGTTGCCGATGGCTACGGCCGCTGCCATGGAGGATCATGTGCCTCATCCCTGGACAGCCCAGTGGATTGCGAGGCCTGATGGACCGGCCAGAGATTTTGACGTCGTCTACTTTCGTAAAGTGATTTCCGTCGCTCGTGTTCCGACGCAGTTTGTTGTGGATGTGAGCGCCGATACACGGTTTGAACTTCATGTGAACGGTAAGCGGGTGGGGATGGGCCCGGCGTTGGCGGATGTTCATCACTGGAGATACGAGATATTCGATCTGGCTCCTTTTCTTCATGAGGGTGAGAACGATGTTGCGGCGATGGTGTGGAATTTTGGAACGGCTGCAGCTATCGCGCAGATGAGCTCTCAGACGGCGTTTCTGTTGTCGGCTGAAGATGCTGCAAATTCATCCATCAACACTGGAGACGGATGGCAGGCGAGTGAGGAGCCGGGTCGCACGTTGGGTGAGACCCGTGTGAAGGGCTACTATGCGGCGGGTCCGTCGGAGGCGATGGATGGAAGGAAGATGAACTGGGATTGGGATCAGGCCGGTGGGTCGGGCCGGTGGGTGCAGGCGAAGTTGTTGGGACATGCCGCACCCAGCGGCGCGCGGGATAGTCCTACGCGGTGGATTCTGGAGAAGGATGAGCTGCCGGCGATGCAGTATGAGTCTGTGCCTGCGGGGCGTGTTGTGCGTTTGAGTGGGCTGCCTGCGGGTTCGGTTGCTTCGCTGGAGAAGGCTGTGACGGTGCCCGCTAACTCGGCTGCGACGTTTTTGCTGGATCGCGAGACGCTGGTGACGGCTTATCCGTCGTTGGAGCTTGACGGTGGGAAAGGTGCGTCGGTGGAGTTGACTTATGCCGAGGCGCTTTATGACGCGAAGGGTGCGAAGGGCAATCGCAATGAGGTGGGGGATCGGCATATTGAGGGGCTTCGCGACAGCATTGTGAGCGACGGCGCGCGGAGAAGTTACCGGACGCTGTGGTGGCGGACGTGGCGATATCTGCAGGTGGACGTGAAGACGGGCGATGCTCCACTGACGATTGAGGGGCTGAGTGCGTTTTATACCGCTTATCCGTTTTCGGCTGTGGCGCATTTTGCGAGTGACGATGCGGAGCTTGGCCGGATATGGGATGTGGGCTGGCGTACGGCGCAATTGTGCGCTCATGAGACGTACATGGATACGCCGTATTGGGAGCAGTTGCAGTATGTCGGCGATACGCGGATTCAGGCGCTGATCTCGTATGGTGTGACGGGCGATGATAGGCTGGCGCGGCAGGCGTTGAAGGCTTATCGCGATTCGGTGCTGACCGATGGTTTGACGCAGAGCCGGTATCCCTCGTCGCTGACGCAGGTGATTCCTCCGTTCTCGCTGCTGTGGGTGGGGATGCTGCATGACTTCTGGATGTATCGGGATGATCCGAGGTTTGTTCGGGAGCTGCTGCCGGGGACGCGTGGTGTGCTGGATTGGTTTGCTGCACGGCAACGTGCGGATGGGCTGATGGGGCGGGTGGAGTGGTGGCCGTTCGTGGATTGGAGTCCGCCGCAGTTTGAGGGCGGTGTTCCGCCGCAGGATGCGGATGGTGGGTCGTCGGCGCTGACGCTGCAATTTGTGGAGGCGTTGCGGTATGCGGCGGAGCTGGAGGATCGTTTCGGCGAGAAGGAGAGAGCGGCGCGTTATCTTGAATTGGCGAAGCGGGCTTCGGAGGGTTTGGTGCGGCTGAACTGGGATGAGAAGACGGGGCTGCTTGCGGATACGCCGGATAAGAAGAATTTCAGCCAGCAGGCGAACTCGCTGGCAGTGTGGCTGGATGTGATTCCGAAGGAGAAGCAAAGGGCGGTGATGGAGAAGGTGCTTGCCGCGGCTGATGGTGGAGCTTCGCCGCGCATGGCGATGGCTAGTTATTATTTTCGGTTTTATGTTGTGCGTGCGATGGTTCATGCGGGGCTTGGGGATGAGTATGTGGCTCAGCTAGAGCCCTGGCGGAAAATGTTGCGGTTGGGGTTGTCGACATGGGCGGAGACGCCGGAGCCGACGAGGTCGGATTCTCATGCGTGGAGCGCGCATCCTACGTTGGATTTGCTGGGAATCGTTGGAGGCATTGCGCCGGATGTTGAAGGATTTCATCGAGTGCGGATTGCTCCGCATCTGGGTAAGCTACAGCATGTGAGTGCGGCTATGCCTACGCCTAAGGGGCTTGTCGAGGTTGACTACACAAAGCAGGGTAGCGGATGGGCTGCGGTTGTTACGCTACCAGAGGGGCTGCCAGGAGATCTGAGCTGGGGTGGCAGGGTGGTGCCCCTGCATCAGGGGAGGCAGACGATCGGGCTTGAGTGAAGGCAACGGCGTAACGGTGATCAAAGGGATAAGGACTGATAGAGCAGAACAACAGCAGATGTGGTCGTGCTGGTTTCGGATACCTGTTTCCTTTATTCCGCCTTTGTCGTTTGATCATAGCTTCCGCGATTTCGCTTTAATGCGGGGTTTGTGTGTGCGTGGCGATGGGATGGGTGAGGCTTTCGACGATGACACCTTCGGTCTCGAAGTGGGTGATGCGGTGGTCGGTGCTGTGTCCCATGAAGATAGCTTTGGCGAGGAGCTTGATGAGGGGACGGGAGTCTTCAGGGAACCAACGGTCGATGGATTGGTCGTAGTCGACCATGAGGTTGTAGCTGGCGTCGCACTTGGGGCAGATAAGTGGGGTTTCAAGGGCTCGATGGAAGGAGCCGCCGGTTAGTTTGCGTACGGGGTCGGAGCCGGAGCGAATCGCTGCAATCCTGAGGTTCATCTATTTGTCAGACTATCACCGAGATAGTGTGTGGCCGTGGCATCGCGATGGCGTAACGATACCGTGTTAGATTTCAAACCTGAAGACTACGAGGAGACGCTAAATGAACGCTGCTGTCGTCCGCTTATATGATGCTGCGCCAAGCTATACGCCGTTTGATGAGCCCGTTGCCGGCGAGGGTGAGGTGTTGGTGACGGTGACTGCTGCAGGGCTGCATCCGATTGTGAAGGCGCTGGCGAATGGGACGCACTATGGGAGTACAGGTGTGCTTCCGTTTGTGCCTGGGGTGGATGGCGTGGGGCGCTTGCAGGATGGGACGCGGGTCTTCTTTGGCGCTGCGCGGCCTCCGTTCGGCTCGTTCGCGGAGAAGACCGTGACGGGGGCGACGACGTATATTCCGCTGCCGGATGGTTTGTCGGATGAGGCTGCGGCGGGGCTGGCGAATCCGGGGATGTCGTCATGGGTGGCGCTGACGGCGCGGGCGAAGTTTGTGGCCGGGGAGAGCGTGCTGATCCTTGGCGCGACGGGGGCGGCGGGGCTGCTTGCGGTGCAGATTGTGAAGCGGATGGGTGCGCGAAGAGTGATTGCCGCTGGACGGAATCCTGCGGCGTTGGCGAAGGCGAAGGATTTGGGTGCGGATGAGACGATCTCGCTGGAACTGGGGCGCGATGAGTCGGTGGCTGCGTTTCGGAAGGAGATCGTAGGAGACGGAGTGGACGTTGTGCTGGATTATCTTTGGGGTGCGCCTGCTGAAGCTGTGTTGGCGGCGATCGCGCAGAAGGGTCTGTCGCATGCCGCTCCTCGGATACGGTTTGTGCAGATAGGGTCGAGTGCGGGAAGAACGATCTTGCTGGATGGTGCGACGCTGCGGAGCTCAGGTTTGGAGTTGCTGGGGAGCGGTTTTGGAAGCGCTTCGATAAAGCAGCTATTTGTGGCCATTGGCGAGATGTTCCAGGAGGCTGCGACGAAACCGTTTGTGAATGAGGTGAAGGTAGTTGCGCTGAAGGATGTTGGCGCGTTGTGGGGTAGTAAGGAAGACGGTGTGCGGCTGGTGTTTCAGCCTTAAAGGCGTAACGGTGATCAAAAGGAAAGACAGGATAAAAAGGACAAAATTTCGAGTGGGGCGGTCTGGTTCTGTGGCCCTCCTTTGTTTCTATTGATTTGATTTGTTGTTATCAGCCTTATCGCCTGTATCACCGTTACGCTGTTGCGGGACTAGACTGGATGGGTTGTGGATTGTGTTTGAGGAGAATTGAATTGCGTAAGAATTTTTTTGCTGCGGCTGCTGTGGCTTCGTTGATGTCTGTGTCGTGCGGCTTGTGGGCGCAGGAGCTTCCTCCAGCAGTGAAGGCGGCGGAGGCTTCGATCGATGGGGAGAGGATTCGGGCGCATGTGAGGTTTCTGGCGGACGATCTGCTGGAGGGTCGCGGGCCGGGGCTGCGTGGCAGTGAGCTGGCGGCGAAGTATATTGCGACTCAGTTTGCGGTGTATGGGTTGAAGCCGGGCGGGGATAACGGGACGTACATGCAGCAGGTGAACTTTGTGGGGATGAAGGCGATTCCTGCGAAGACGACGATGTCGCTGGTGCCGAAGAGGCCTGAGGGCCAGATGTCGATCGCACTGTTCTCAATTGATTTGAAGTATGGCGATGACTTTACGGTGAGCAATCGTACGCTGACGCCGGTTGTCGATATCGACGCGCCGATTGTGTTTGTCGGGTTCGGGATAACGGCTCCGGAGTTTGGGTGGGATGACTATGCGGGCGTCGATGTGAAGGGCAAGGTGGTGCTCTGCATTGTGGGCGATCCGCCTTCGGACGATCCGAAGTTTTTTGGCGGTAAGGCGCTGACGTACTACGGGCGGTGGACGTACAAGTTCGAACAGGCGGCTCGGATGGGTGCGGTTGGCGCGCTGATTATTCATCGGACGGATTTGGCTAGCTATGGCTGGGATGTGGTGCGGAATTCGAATACGAGCGAGAAGACGTATCTGCGGGACGATAAGGATCCGCAGCTGCAGGCGGCTAGCTGGATTCAGCTGAATGTGGCGAAGCAGCTGTTTGCGTCTGTGGAAAAAGATGTTGACGCGGAGATGACGGCTGCGGGTAAGCGCGGTTTCAAGGCGGTGGAGCTGCCGGTGCGGTTGCATGCGCGGGTGGAGAGTGTGGTGCGGCCTTTCCAGTCGCCAAATGTGGTTGGGATTTTGCCAGGGACGGAGAAGGGGAAGGATCAGGCGGTGCTGTATACGGCGCACTTCGATCATCTGGGGTTTGTGCCGGGGATGGCTGGAGACAATATTTACAACGGTGCGGCGGATAATGCCACCGGTTGCGGGATGTTGATCGAGATGGCGCGGGCGTGGACGTCGATGGCAATGAAGCCGCCGCACTCGGTCATCTTCGCGGCGGTGACGGCGGAGGAGCAGGGGTTGCTGGGGAGCGAGTACCTGGGACAGAATCCTCCGATTCCGGCGGGGCAGATTTCGCTGGGTATCAACTACGACATGATTCTGCCGATCGGGGTTCCGCAGCAGGTGAATTTGAATGGGGCGCAGCGGATGAGTTTCTATCCGACGGTGCAGGCTACGGCGAAGCGGTTCGGGCTGGAGATCGTTCCCGATCCGCGGCCGGAGGCGGGTACCTTCTACCGATCCGATCACTTCAGCCTGTCGCGGGTGGGGATTCCGGCATTTTCGGTGGATCCGGGCGAGCTTTTTGAGGGGCACGATCTGGCCTGGGGGCAGGCGAAGATGGAGCACTTTGTCGCGAATGATTATCACAACTTCAGCGACAACTATCGCGAGGATTGGGACTTCAGAGGGAACGCGAAGCTCGATCAGTTCGGCATGACGTTGGGGTGGGAGGCGCTGACGGCTCCGAAGGTTGTTCAGTGGAATGCGGGCGACGAGTTTGAGGCGGCGCGGAAGGCGAGTCAGAGATAGATATGTCCTTTACATTGGATCCTCGCACATGCGCGCTGGTACTGATCGATCTGCAGAAGGGCATATTGGGTGTGCCGCTCGCTCCGTATGGCGCAGCGCAGATTGTCGAGAATTCTGTTGCGCTTGGTCGAAGATTTAACGACGCCGGTGGGACTGTGGTTTTGGTGAATGTTACGTTTGCGAATGATTCGGCCGACAGGTTGAAGCAGGAGGTGGATATTCCTACGCCTGTGCCGGTTGGCGGAATGCCTGCGGAGTGGTCGGAGTTTGCTCCTGAGGTTGGTTCGCTGCGGGCGGATGTGATCGTCACGAAACGGCAGTGGAGCGCGTTTTATGGGACGGAGCTGGATCTTCAGCTTCGCAGGCGCGGAGTCGAAACGATTGTGCTGGGTGGGGTTGTGACCAACTTTGGGGTCGAGTCCACGGCGCGGGATGCCTGGCAGCATAACTATTCTGTTGTGATTGCGGAGGATGCTTGCGCCAGCAGGGGCGCGGATCTTCATCAGTTTTCGGTGGAGAACGTGCTGCGGCGTGTGGCGCGAGTGCGGTCGACGGCGGAGATATTGGCGGGGCTTGCGGCTGGTGGCTGATTTGTCCTAGGCAGCGTCCTTCTTTTTCCAGCCGCCGAGGATGGCTCCCATGATGATCATGCCGGTGAGGATGTAGCCGGTGTTGATGGCGAGGATCCTGAGGCCGCGGGCTTCGAAGGCGTACTCCGTCGACCAAGTGGGGAGGACGACGCCGATCCAGGTGGCGACTGCGATGAAGATGCCGCCCTTTGTCGTGTGGTGGCCGGTGATCTGGATGAGCCACGAGAGGAAGAGGGCGAGGATGAAGGTTCCGACCAGGGCGATGGCGTAAATGAAGAAGGGACTTTGACCGGTGGCTGAGAGCTGCTGCATGGTGCGTCCGATGCCGTCGAGCCATGCTTGCCGGAACGCCGTGAACCAGAAGGCTCCGAGCACGAAGTAGAGGAGAGTGGCGAGGAGGATGGCGATGGGGTTGTGACGAGTGGGATGCATGCGCGCCTTTCTGACTGCTGTGAGTGAGTTCAGGGGCCTGGTGCGATGTGCCGAATTGTAGTGGATGAGTATCTTAAGGCAATAGCATTTAGTAGAAATCGGCGCAGCTGAGGAAGTAGCCGCAGGTGCGGCAGATTAGTTTGCAACGGCTGTCTTCGAGGCGGGAGGAGCAAGTGGGGCAGAAGACGGAGTGATGCTCGTTGATCGTGAGGGGGCACTCGGTCGCAGTCGCGGTGGTTGGGTTTGGGGTGGGTTCGGCGACGGCTTCGGGTGTGCGGGGCTGCATTTCGATAGCGTAGCGCAGTTGGTGAATTTTTCAACTGCTGTTGTGGGCGCGAATGCATCGAATGATGTACGGTTTGATAGCAGATAAATCACGAAGGAGAACTACGATGGATCGCAGCGCTAGCGCAGTGTGGCATGGCAGTTTGAAGGAAGGCAAAGGCACGATTTCGACCCAGAGCGGGACGTTGAAGGAGACGCAGTATGGGTTCAGCTCGCGGTTTGCCGATGGTGTGGGAACGAATCCCGAGGAACTGATTGCGGCGGCTCATGCGGGTTGCTTCACGATGGCGCTGAGCGCGCAGTTCACGCAGGCGGGTTTTACGGCGGACTCGATTGAGACGACGGCTTTGTTAACGCTCGATCTGCATGGTGAGGCTCCGACGATCACGAAGATCCATCTGACCACCAAGGCGAAGGTGCCGAATCTCGATAAGGCTAAGTTCGATGAGTTGGCGCATAACGCCGAGACTGGCTGCCCGGTGTCGCGGGTGCTGAAGGCGGCTGAGATTACGTTGGATGCGACGCTGCTTTAGGACTTTGAGTTGTGAGCAGTGAGTCTAAAAACGGGGGACGGGCGATGCTCGTTCCCTGTTTTTATTTAGTGGCTGTGGCCGTGGTGATGATGGTGGTCGTGCGCGCCTACGGCTTCTAGTTCGGGTGGGGCGCTGCAGCCGTGGGTGGTCTCGCAGCCGGTGGTTTCGAACTGGATGGTGGTGTGAGTGATCTTGAAGCGGTCGCGGAGGGTGCAGTTGATGCCGTCGAGGATCCCGCTGCACTCGGACATGGGCATCTCGGCGATGGTGACGTGGCTGGCAAGGGCGTGGGAGTTCGATCCGAGGCTCCAGACGTGGAGGTCATGGACGTCGAGGACGCCGGAGACGGACTGCATGGCGTCGCGGACGGAGGCCAGCTTCAGGTTGCGCGGGGTGCCTTCGAGGAGGATGTTGAGGGTCTCGCGGATAATGCCGATGGAGCTCCAGAGGATCATGGCGGCGATCAGGATCGAGAGGATGGGATCGATCCAGGTCATGCCGGTGAAGAGGATGGCCGCGCCTCCGACGATGACGGCGGCGGTGGAGAGGGTGTCGCCGAGCATGTGAAGGAAGACGCTGCGGATGTTGACGTCGCCGGAGAAACGCCAGAGCAGGGTGGCGACGGTGCCGTTCATCAGGACTCCGGCGGCTGCGACGACCATCATGATGCGCGGCTGGACGGGGACAGGAATGGCGAGGCGATGGATGGCCTCGAAGGCGATCCAGGCGGAGAGGACGACGAGGGTGGCTGCGTTTACGAAGGCTGCGAGGACTCCGGCGCGCTGGTAGCCGAAGGTCTTTTGTTCGTTGGCGGGGCGGGCCTGGAAGTAGACGGCGACGAAGGAGAGGAGGATCGCGAAGAGGTCGCTGAGGTTATGGCCGGCTTCGGAGATGAGGGCCAGGGAGCGGGCGCGGAGGCCGAAGATGAAGGTGGCGATGACGTAGGCAAAGGTCAGCACCATGGAAAACTGCAGGACGCGCTGCATCTTGCGGTTCGGGGTGGCGACCATGTGCATGATTTGAGTGTAGTCCGGGTGGGGGTGGGGTTCAATGCGGACTGCGACGCGGATTGGCGCGGGGGAACACGATTTAAAGACAGGGATGCTGGTTTAGCTGGAACCTGAGGCCATGGCGGTCAATTTTGACAAAGGAGGCATTCCATCAGGGGCTAAAGCCCCCATTAAATTGAGCCACTTTACGGCGCGGCTGAAGCCGCGCCCCTTCAAAACAGAGACCCTTTCAGCAGCGGTGTACGGCGCGCCACTACTGATCTCAGATCAATTGGTTTTTATCCGTGTTGATCGGTCGTCATCCGTGGTCGATTTGGGGTTTCGGGTTCGTGGGGGTGGTGGGTGGTGAGGCGGAGACCGCTCCAGGATTCGGAGACGACGATGCTGTTGGCGGGGTTGTGGAGGTCGTAGCGGACCTGGACGGGGAGGTCGGTGCGGATGTCGCGGACGTGGTTGGCGAGGGCGGTGACGTCCTGGGCGCACTCGTAGGCGACGCCAGCGATCCGGTAGTCGTACATGAGGAGGCGGGGGGTATGGGTGGGGTCGTCGGGTGCGAAGGGGGCGTCGGTGATGGTGCCGTCGGTGATGCGGCCGATGGTGGTGAGGAGGTTGCGGCGGGCGCGCTCGATCTCTTCGGGGGTGGGGCGGGGGCGTCGGATGATGTACCAGGCCAGGCCGATCAAGGTCGCGGCGCCGACGGAGATGGCGGCGGCTACTCGCGGAGTGAGGAGAAGGAACGGCAGATGAGTTGGAAGATGTGGAAGCACTAGAGTCTGGCCAAAAGGATAGTCTATTAGCGTTTGATGTAGGGAAAGAGGAACCTGCATAAGAACGTCTGTGCAGGATTAGATTGAATGTATGCGAGTTGCGATTGTTACCGGGGCGGCGCAGGGGATTGGGCGTAGGACGGCGGAGACGCTTGCCATGGCTGGCTATTCGGTTGCTCTGATGGATATTCAGAGTTGTGCTGCTACGTTGGCTACGGTTCGTGGCTATGGTGTCGATGCAGAGGAGTTGGTGGGCGATATCTGCGATGAGGATGTGGTGGCTCGGGCGGTGGAGACGGTTAGGAGGCGATGGGAGCGGGTGGATGTGCTGGTGAATAACGCTGGGATCAGCTTTATCTCTCCTGCAGAGAAGGTTGAGGCACGGGCGTTTCGGCGGGTGCTGGAGGTGAACCTGGTTGCTCCGTTTGTTCTGGCGAAGGGGTTTGGAGCCTTGATGCTGGAGCAGGGTGAGGGCAGCATTGTGAATGTCGCGTCGATTGCCGGATTGGTGGGTATTGGCGATCGGTCGGCGTATAACGCTTCGAAGCATGGGCTGGTTGGGTTGACGCGTACGCTGGCGGCAGAGTGGGGCGGACGCGGGGTTCGTTGTAATGCGGTGTGTCCGGGGTGGGTGAAGACGGAGATGGATGTAGCCGATCAGGCAGGTGGTGGCTATACGGATGACGACATTATTGGAGTGAATCCGATGGGACGGTTTGCTTCGCCGGAGGATATTGCTCAGGCGATTTTGTTTTTGGCTGATCCGGCGAAGAGCGGGTTCATCAATGGGCAGGCGCTGGCGGTGGATGGCGGGTGGACCACTGATGGGAGCTGGCAGAGCTTGCGGATGCGGCATCGCTGAGGCTGGCTGACGGTTTCGGATGCGCGGGCAGGAAGCGGGATGCCTACCTGATTTTTTATAAGGTACAAAGCTTGTGTTTGGGGTATAGAATTCCGGCGAAGTTCAAACTAAATAACCGGGGTGGCTGAAATGAAGAAGGTGCGTTCTCAAAGCGGCGTATTGGCTGCCCTTTTTGTGTTTGCCAGCGTTGCGGTTACGCCGAATCTCTTTGGGGCTTCGCCGGCCTCGGTAACACCGGCAACGATGCCTCGTGTTGGAACGATCGATGTACGCTTCCAGTCGTTCAATATTGAGATGGTGGAAGTGACGGGTGGAAGGTTCTGGGCTCCGTATAAGAAAAGTGCGAACGCTGCGGAAGAGCCGTCTGCGGCGAAGCTTTCGGTGCCTGCGGGGATGGATCCGTCGTTGTACCGTTACAGGACGCCGATTGATCTGACGAATGCGAGGTTGCGCAAACTCGCGGCGGCGCTAGGGCCTGCCTATGTGCGGGTGAGCGGGACGTGGGCGAACTCGACGTACTTTCAGGATTCGGATGAGGCAGCGCCAGCTACTCCGCCGACAGGTTTTGGCAGCGTGTTGACGAGGAAAGAGTGGAAGGGCGTAGTTGATTTTGCGCACGCGGTGGATGCGAAGATCGTTACGTCGTTTGCTGTGAGTGGTGGTGTCCGCAACGCTGAGGGTGTGTGGACTCCGGATGAGGCAGGGAAGTTTCTGGCGTATTCCAAGAGTATCGGCGGAGACATTGTTGCCGCGGAGTTCTTCAATGAGCCGACATTTGCGACGATTGGCGGCGCCCCGAAGGGCTACGACGGTACGGCGTATGGGCGGGATTACAAGGTATTTCATGCCTTTGCCAAGGCGAACGCGCCGGGGATGGTGATTCTTGGTCCGGGGTCGGTGGGGGAGACGGGGCTGGCTACTGGATTCACTCTTGTTAAGACGGAGGACATGCTTTCTCAGCCAGGGTCGGAGGTGGATGCGTTCTCGTACCATTTTTATGGAGGGGTTTCGAAGCGTTGTTCCCGGCCAGGGATGGGTTCTCAGGTGACGGCTGAGGCGGCGCTGTTGGAAGATTGGCTTTCTCGCACGAATAAGGACGAGACCTTTTATGCCGCTCTTCGTGACAAGTATGAAGCGGGTAAGCCGATTTGGCTGACTGAGACGGGGGAGACGGCTTGCGGGGGAGATCCATGGGCTTCGAGTTTTATTGATAGCTTCCGGTACCTGAACCAGCTTGGCAGTCTGGCAAAGCGCGGGGTGCAGGTGGTGATTCACAATACGCTGGCGGCGAGCGACTATGCGCTGATCGATGAGAGCACGCTGGAGCCTAGGCCGAACTACTGGGCTGCGCTGCTGTGGCGGAATTTGATGGGGACGACGGTTCTGGATGCTGGGCCATCGCCTGCGCCGAATGTGTATCTGTATGCTCATTGTCTGCGGGGGCGTTCGGGTGGGGTGGCTTTGCTGGCGATCAACGCTGACCGCACGGCTTCTCATGAGCTTGCCGTTCCGGTGAAGTCTGAGCGCTACACGCTGACGGCAAAGGATCTAATGGACAACAGGGTGAATCTTAACGGGCTTGAACTGATGCTGGGGGCGAATGATGCGCTTCCTCAAATGAAGGGCGAAACGACCAAGGCCGGCAATGTCAGTTTGGCGCCGGTAAGCATTACGTTTCTAGCGATTCCGGAGGCGGGGAACGCCGTTTGCCGGTAATTGACGTGCGAGAGGGCGGCGGGGATTGGCGATATACTGAGGAGTGCCAATGTCTCGTATTTCTTCCTCTGCCAAGCCGCCTGTTCGCCGAAATGACTCTTCTCTGCTGAATGCTGCGCATCCGCTCGATCTGGGTGAGGGGCGGCGGATTCGCTCGACTACTGTGATCTGCGTGCGCCGGGGTGACTCGGTGGTGATGGCTGCGGATGGGCAGGTGTCGATTGGCGCTACCGTGATGAAGGGATCGGCGAAGAAGATTCGCAAACTCTACAACGATAAGGTTTTGGCGGGGTTTGCTGGATCGACGGCGGATGCCTTCAGCTTGTTTGCGCGGTTTGAGACCAAGCTGGAGCAATATGCCGGGAATCTCGGGCGGGCCGCGGTGGAGTTGGCCAAGGACTGGCGGACGGATAAAATGCTGCGTCAGCTTGAGGCTCTGCTGATTGTGACGGACGCTAAGCAGACTTTTCTCCTGTCAGGTACGGGTGATGTGATCGATCCGGATGAGGGGATTGCGACAATCGGCTCGGGCGGCAGCTATGCTCTGGCGAGTGCGCGGGCTTTGATGGAGAATACGAATCTGAGTGCGCGGGAGATCGCGGAGAAGAGTCTAAAGATTGCGGGACAGATCTGTATCTATACGAATGATCAGATGACGATTGAAGAGTTGAAGGCAGAGCCTGCGAACCAGTAGGGGCGTGGTTTCGTACATTGCTCTGGCTATGTCGTAACGTTTCTTGCAATTCGGGAGTACCACATTATGGCAATTTTTCTACCGGGAACGGCTGACGATCAGGCGCTGGCGCTGGATGAGATGACGCCGCGCGAGATCGTCGCGGAGTTGGATAAGTACGTTGTGGGGCAGCACGCGGCCAAGCGGGCCGTGGCGATTGCGCTTCGTAACAGGATGCGGCGGCAAAAGCTTTCGCCTGAGTTGGCGGACGAGATCATGCCGAAAAACATCATCATGATCGGGCCTACGGGCGTGGGTAAGACGGAGATCGCGCGGCGACTGGCTAAACTGACGAACTCGCCGTTTTTGAAGGTGGAAGCCTCGAAGTTTACCGAGGTTGGATATGTGGGGCGCGATGTTGAGTCGATTGTGCGCGATCTGGTGGAGATTGCGATCGACATGGTTCGCGAAGAGAAGATGGAGGAGGTCGAGGACAAGGCGGAGATGGCGGCCGAGGACCGTTTGATCGATCTACTGTTGCCGCCGACGCCTGCTGCTGCTACCGCAGCTGCAGCGACACATGAGCCGGGGAGCAATGTGATTCAACTGCCTGCGGCGACGCCCGTGGATAGCGGTGAAGAGAAACCCGGTGAGCGCGAACAGCGGACGCGAGAGAAGCTGCGGCAGCAGTTCCGAGAAGGCAAGCTGGATGAACGCGTCGTTGAGCTGGATGTAAGGGATCGCAATACGCCGAGCTTTGAGGTGATTACGAATCAGGGCACGGAGGAGATGGACATCAACCTGAAGGATATGTTGCCCGGGTTGTTTGGCCAGCGCACGAAAAAGCGGAAGATGAAGATCGTGGAGGCGTTCGACTACCTGGTGCAGGAGGAAGAAAATCGCCTGATCGACATGGACCAGGTGACGAGGCTTGCGGTGGAGCGGGTTGAGGATTCGGGGATGGTTTTTCTCGATGAGATCGACAAGATTGCCGGGCGCGAAGGTGGTCATGGGCCGGATGTATCGCGGGAAGGGGTGCAGCGGGATATTTTGCCGATTGTTGAAGGAACTACGGTTAATACGAAGTATGGGATGGTTTCTACCGACCATATTTTGTTCATTGCGGCTGGGGCTTTTCATGTGTCTAAGCCCAGCGACCTGATTCCGGAGTTGCAGGGGCGGTTCCCTATCCGTGTTGAATTGCAATCACTTACGGTGGATGACTTTGTGCGGATTCTGACGGAGCCTAAGTCTTCGCTGGTGAAGCAGGCGATGGCGCTGCTGGAGACGGAAGGGCTGAAGCTGGAGTTTACAAAGGAGGCGATTGCGGAGATGGCGCAGTTTGCTTTCAGGGTGAACGAAACTACTGAAAACATTGGGGCTAGACGGCTTCATACGATTTTGGAGCGGGTGCTGGATGAGATCAGCTTCCAGGCGCCGGATCTGTTCAAGAGTCCGCGGGCTGAGGTGACTGAAGAGGGCGTGGTTGCGGAAGTCCCTGTATCTGCGTCACTTACGGGAGAGTTGCAGAAGCCCTCGCCACCGCTGCCGGTGATCGAGCGGCAGACCGCTACGGGCGTGGAGAAGGTGATCGTTGTTGATCCGGAGTATGTGAGGCTGCAAGTGGCTTCGATTGTGAAGGATCAGGATCTTTCGCGGTATATTTTGTAGCGTTTTTTTTCGGCGTGGTGGAGCAGCATTTTTGCCTGAGTCTTTGGCGAAAACGGTGTGCAGTAAGTGGTTTTTTGTGTGGCAAACATGGAAAGCTGGTGGCAAAGTGTGGTCAGCTAACGCCGCTTTTCGGAGCAACGGAGGTAGGTTTGCGCCACGTTTTGCAGTTTCGATGTGACGGCGCTTCCCTTTCCACCTGAGCAGACACTGTTGCTCAACAGACCCTGCCGACCGGAGCGGGGTTTCATCTCTGAAAGAGTCCACTGGGTAACATCCGTGGTTCATTCACCGATTCATCACTCGCGGGCGAAATCGCACCGGCTATCTGGAAGAAACTTGTAGAGGACCAGTTACAACGCAATGAAGAAAAAACTACGCATCGGTATCCTGTTTGGCGGCCGCTCCGGCGAGCATGAGGTTTCGCTCCTCTCGGCTGCATCGATTCTGAAGGCAATCGACAAGAAGAAGTACGACGTTGTTCCTATCGGGATCACCAAGCAGGGCCGCTGGGTTACTGCGCACGATGCACAGGCTCTCCTTGCGGGAAAGGCCGCGCCAGAGAATCCGCGGCTTGCGGGAGACCCTCAGGCTACCCCTACTGCTGCCGTGCTCAAGCGCGGTGACGAAGCCATCATCATTCCGCCGGTACCTGCCGAATCGCTCCAGCCGCTCCAGATCAATGCGAACGCTGACTTAGCTCCGGCACACTCGGCTCTCGATATCGATGTGATCTTCCCGGTTCTTCACGGGACGTTCGGCGAAGATGGGACGATTCAGGGGCTCTTTGAGCTTGCGGACATTGCTTACGTGGGCTCGGGTGTGCTCGGGTCGGCTGCCGGCATGGACAAGGATGCGATGAAGAAGCTCTTCTCCGCTGCTGGCCTTCCACAGACGCCTTACCTGGCGCTTCTGCGCAGCGAATGGCGCGCGAATCCAAAGGGCTGCACTAAAAAGATCGAAGGCGCGTTGAAGTACCCTATCTTCGTTAAGCCTGCCAATCTGGGTTCTTCGGTTGGCATCAGCAAGGTTCATGATCGGAGCGAACTTGCAGCGGCCATGGACCTTGCTGCGGGCTTCGACCGCAAGCTTGTGATCGAACAAGGTGTAGGCGGTCCGGGAGCCAAGCCTCGGGAGCTCGAGGTTGCGGTGCTTGGGAACGACGCGCCAGAGGCTTCTGTCGTGGGCGAGATTGTTCCAGGGGCGGAGTTCTATGACTACGAGGCCAAGTACCTGTCCGATGCCAGCGTTCCGATTATTCCTGCGAAGCTTACTGCTGCCGAATCGAAGCAGATTCGCAAGATGGCGATTGAGGCGTTTCGCGCCTGCGATTGCTCGGGGCTCGCTCGCGTCGATTTTTTGATGGAGCCGGCGCGCAAGGGTAAGAAGCCCCGGATTTATCTCAATGAGATCAACACGCTGCCCGGCTTTACCAGCATCAGCATGTATCCCAAGCTTTGGCAGGCGACTGGCGTTCCTTATAAGCAGCTTATTGATCGCCTCATTCAGTTGGCTATTGAACGCCACAAGGAAAAACAGCAGACCATATTTACTCGGAGCTAAGCGAAGTCCCTAACGGCGTAACGGTGATACAGGGGATAAAGGCTGATAAGAGCAAGGCGAACGGTAGGACTGATGCGAACAAGATAGTCCTGATTCTCTCCCTGTTGTAGAGCATATAGTCCGGCCTTGGGTGGGTTCCAGGCCGTTGTGGTTGAAAGGTTTGAAGAGCCGTGGTGAGTGTAAACCTACGGGGTCCTTCGACTTCGACGCGCAAAAGCGCGCGTCTCCGCTCAGGATGACGCTTTGGGAGAGGGCAAAGTTTCGAAGGGATCTGCGGTTGCTTTCTGAGATTCAGATCACTCGGCTGTGTTTGTAGCCCTCGGCGGTGAGTGCGGCGAGCAGTTCTTCTACTTGTTCCCGTCCGCGGGTTTCCATGGTGATGTCGATGACGGTATCGCCGAGGTTCACGCCGTAGTAGGCGCGGTTGTGCAGGGTATCTACAATGTTGGCGCGGTGATTCGCAATCAGTCGCGTTAGCTCCGCCAGTGCTCCTGGCTTGTCCAGCAGATGGATTCGCAGGCGGATCATGCGGCCGTCCTGCACCAGGCCGCGCTCGATGATTCGGGAGAGCAGCGTTACGTCGATGTTGCCGCCGCCGATGACGACTGCCGCTCTTGCGCCATTGAGCGAGGTCTTCTTTTGCAGCAAAGCTGCCAGTGCGGTTGCGCCTGCACCTTCGGCTAATGTCTTCTCGCGCTCCAGCAGGACGAGAATTGCTGAGGCTATCTCATCCTCGTCGACGGTTACGATCTCGTCGACGTACTTTGCGACGACAGGAAAGGTGACATCGCCAGCTCGCCGCACCGCGATGCCATCCGCAATCGTAGTCGCCGGATGCAGCGTGATCGGATGATGCTGTTCAACGGCCATCGCCATGGAGGGGAGCCGCGAAGTCTGAACTCCGACGACACGGATATCGGGACGCGACTCCTTGATGGCGCACGCGATGCCGCCAATGAGGCCGCCTCCGCCGATTGGCACCACTACCGCCTCAAGCTGCGGTACTTGTTCGAGCAGTTCCAGACCAATGGTGCCCTGACCTGCCATCACGGCGGGATCATCGAACGGATGGATAAAGGTCATTCCCTGCGCTTGGCAGAGCCGCGTGGCCTCTTCGCACGCTTCATCGTAGTTGGCGCCGTGCAGCACTACCTCTGCGCCAAAGCCTCGCGTTGCGGTTACCTTTACCAGCGGAGTCGCGAGCGGCATTACGATCAGGGCACGGATTCCCCGCGAGGTGGCATGGTATGCCACCCCCTGCGCATGATTTCCTGCACTGGCGGCGACGACGCCGCGCGCAGCCTGCTCGGGTGTGAGCATGGCGATACGATTGAGAGCGCCGCGCTCCTTGAACGATCCGGTCATCTGGAGGTTTTCAAGCTTGAGATAGACCTGCTGTCCGGTGAGTGCAGACAACATCTGCGAGTGCGGACAAGGGGAGTAGTAGATCGCGTTCCGCAGGCGCTCTCGCGCAGCAACTACGTCGGCAAGGCTGATCACGTTGTTTGTCGAATCGCTCACAGGTCAGTTGATCCTATCGAACCGCATAATTTGTAACTATTTCTGAGCTAATGACGTTTGCGAAACTGATTCGCCAATTCGAATTCTTCTCGCAGTCCGGGTGTTCGCAGGTTTTCTCGGACGTGTGTGAGGCGCTGTTCGAGCGCGAGCAGTGTATCGGCGATTGGCTCTGTGTTGGTCATCGCGACATCGCGCCACATGCTGTAGGGGCTTGCGCCGAGTCGTGTGGTCTCGCGCAGGGCTCGTCCGCCAATCGCGGCGATCTCGGGCGCATCGCCGAATCTGTCTTCGAGTAATGCAGCGAGCGCGGTCGACAACATCTGCGGAAGGTGGCTGACCCAGGCGCAGAGCTCATCATGCCGGGCTGCATCCATATCGAGCGTGCGCGCGCCGAAGAAGCCGACCCACTTGCGCCATTCTTTTTCGATTGCGGTCGGCTCTGCGGTGGTCGGTGTGAAGAGCCACATTGCTCCGTTGAACAAGCCGGCTTCTCCTAGCAGCGCGCCGCCGGACTCTTTGCCGGCCATCGGATGTCCGGCGAGAAATGCAGCCTTATCGTCTCCGCCGAAAAGCTGCGCTGCCAAGCCAACAATTTCGAGCTTTGTGCTTCCTACGTCGGTGACCAGTTGTCCGGCCTGCAGGATCGGTGCGAGCAGCCGCATCCAGTCTTTGATTGCGAGCACGGGCACGGCCAGCACGATGACGTTTGCTGTACGCGCAAGCTCCAGCGCGGCGTCGCGATCCGCAGCCACGCCATCGACTGCGCCCATTTGTAGAGCTGCGGCTCTTTCCAGAAAACTCGTGTCCCAGCCATCGATGCGGCCAGTGAATCCAGCGGCACGCATGGCCAGGCCGGTCGACGCGCCGATCAATCCCGTTCCGACGATGAGTACACGCTCTATCACGCCAGCCGCCATGCTACGCCATCTTCCGTCCAACGATAGGAGCGAGCTGTCTCAGTTGCGCCACCAGCTTCTCCAACTGCTCGGGATACATGCTTTGCGCGCCGTCGCTCATCGCCTTGTCGGGATTCGGATGCATCTCCATGAGTAGGCCATCGGCGCCGGCGGCAACACTTGCGAGAGCCATTGGCGGCACGAGGTCGCGGATGCCTACGCCGTGCGAGGGATCGGCCATTACGGGAAGATGTGTTAGCTTCTTCAGCACTGGGATCGCCGAAACATCCATGGTGTTGCGGGTGTAGGTCTCGTAGGTTCGGATGCCGCGCTCGCACAACATGAGGTCGTAGTTACCGCCTGACAGAATGTATTCTGCGCTCAGCAAGACCTCTTCGATGGTCGCCGCAATTCCGCGCTTCAGGAGGACTGGCTTGCGCACGTGGCCGAGTTCTCGCAGGAGGTTGAAGTTCTGCATGTTTCGGGCGCCGACCTGGAAGCAATCGATATAGGGGAGCATCAGCTCGATCTGGGAGATCTCCATCACCTCTGTAATGACGAGGAGGCCCGTCTCGTTGCTTACCTCGCGGAGGAGCTTGAGGCCTTCGAGGCCCATGCCCTGGAAGCTGTAGGGTGAGCTGCGCGGCTTGAATGCGCCGCCGCGCAGAAACTTTCCGCCGGCTGCCGCGACCTGCTTCGCACTCAGGAGGATCTGCTCGCGCGATTCGACGGAGCATGGGCCGGCCATTACTACGACCTCTTCGCCGCCGACTACAACGCCGTTCGGGAATTTGATCTTCGTTCCTTCAGGCCGGAAGCTTCTGCCCGCGAGCTTGTAGGGCGATGAGATCCGGTAGGCATCATGCACGCCGGTCAACACCTTGAACTCCGCAACATCAAAGTGGTCGGGCGTTCCTACGCCAGCCAGGATCGTCTGTACGGCTCCAGTGGTGCGGTGAACGTTGAATCCGAGCTCGACCATCCGCTCGATGACGAGTTGTATGTTTTCTTCGGTTGCGTGGTCCTGCATCGCTACGATCATGATCTGGCTTCACTCTCTCGCTCTATGTAACTCGATGAGTCACATATTATTTTTGAATCTTCAGGTGCAACTAGTCTTTGCGCTTCTGCAAAGTGCGCATTACGTCGATGACCCGTTCATATACGTGCAGCAGCTCGGCGTCGTCCAGGGGGCCCGGATTGACTGCGCGGACATGGTCGAAGACGGCCTGCTCGCGCTTTGGTTCGTAGACGGGGAGATCGGAGGTGCGCTTGAGCTCGCCGATCGCCTGTGCGGCCTCCGCGCGTTGGCTGATAAGCCGTACGATCTGTTCATCCAGCTCATCAATCTTCTGTCGCCAATCGGAGATATCCATGCAATCGCCCTCGAGATGCAGCGGCGTTTGCCCCGATCTTGCCGGCCCGGCATCGCGCGCTGCGAAATAGTTTGGTACGCCTCATGATAAACGTCGGCGCGTGGCTCCATGCCAATCCCTGCCTGTTGCGTGCTCATGCTCGTAGCCCCGCGATGAAGCGGCCCACTGCTGCGGGAGCTTCCTTTGGCTCACTTTTCTCAATCAGAGCGACCAGAGCGCTGCCTATGATGGCGGCATCGGCAAACTCGCCGACGGCCTTTACGTGCTCGGCGTTTGAGATGCCGAAGCCAACTGCAATTGGGAGTTGGGTGAACTGGCGCAGCCTTGCTACCAGTTCGGCTGCGTCTCCTGCGACCGTCTGTTGCGTGCCCGTAATGCCAACGCGTGAGATCGCATACACAAATCCCTGCGACGCTCCGGCGATGGCCTTCAGCCTGGCATCCGGGCTGGTCGGCGCTGCTAGAAATACGGGAGCCAGCTTGTTCGCATGCATCGCCTCCAGGTACTCGGCGGCCTCTTCGACAATCATGTCCGTCAGGAGCACGCCATCGGCGCCAACCTCGGCGGCCTTCGCGCAGAAGGTCTTCATTCCCATCCGCACGACGGGGTTCAGATACGAGAACAACACCAGTCCCGCCGAAGGCCTCGCTGCACGTAACTCGCGCGCCAGCTCCAGCACGTCAGTAAGTCGAGTTCCCTTGGCCACAGCGCGCTCGCTCGCGCGCTGAATCACCGGGCCATCGGCCAGCGGATCGCTGAATGGCACGCCTAGCTCGATTACATCCGCTCCGTTGTCGATTGCGGCCAACGCAATATCCCGAGTTGTCGCGAGGTCAGGGTCGCCCGCCGTGAGGTACGCAACGATCCCCGGTTTCTTTTTGAACTCAATCGCCATCGTTCTAATTAGCCTTTCACCGTCTCGCTAAAAGCACCCTTCAGATCCAGCTCTCTGGACAAAATTCCCATGTCCTTATCGCCGCGTCCTGAGAGGTTCACCATCAACACATCTGTCTTGGCCATCGTTGGAGCGATTCGAATCGCTTCAGCAATTGCATGTGCACTCTCGAGCGCTGGCAGAATCCCCTCGGTCCGTGCCAGCGTTACTGTCGCCTTTAGCGCGTCCGCGTCTGAGCACGAGACGTACGTTGCGCGGCCTGAGTCATGCAGCATTGCGTGCTCCGGTCCCACGCTCGCGTAGTCCAGTCCTGCGCTTACCGAGTGGGTCGCCGCTATCTGCCCTGCGTCGTCCTGCAGGACGTAGCTGTATGTGCCTTGCAATACGCCCGGTACTCCGCCGCCTACCTTCTGGAACCGCGCTGCATGTTCGCCCAGCGCAGTTCCGCGCCCGCCGGCTTCTACGCCAATCAACTGTACATTCGCATCGCCAAGGAATTCATAGAATGCTCCGATTGCGTTCGACCCGCCGCCGACACAGGCGACAATCGCTGTCGGGAGCTTGCCCTCCTGCTCCATCACCTGCCGCTTCGCTTCTTTGCTGATGACGCGATGAAAGTCCCGCACCATCGTTGGGTACGGGTGGGCACCGAGCGCGCTTCCGAGAATGTAATACGTCGTGCGAACATTCGTGACCCAGTCGCGCATCGCCTCGGAGATCGCGTCCTTGAGCGTTGCCGACCCCGCCGACACGCCGCGTACCTCTGCGCCCAGCAGGCGCATCCGGTAGACATTCAGCTCCTGCCGCCGCATGTCCTCTTCGCCCATGTAGATGACGCACTCCATGCCGAACAGTGCGCACACGGTGGCCGTCGCGACGCCGTGCTGGCCTGCGCCTGTCTCGGCGATGATCCGCTTCTTGCCCATACGCCGCGCCAGCAGCCCCTGGCCCAGCGCGTTGTTGATCTTGTGCGCACCGGTATGCAGCAGGTCTTCGCGCTTCAGATAGATCTTCGCGCCGCCGCAGTGCTCCGTGAGCCGCTTGGCGAAGTACAGCGGAGTAGGCCGCCCACAATAGTTGCGTAGCAGATCATCCAGTTCCGCCTTGAACGCAGGGTCGGCCTGCGCCTCTGCATACGCGGCCTCCAGCTCCTCAAGCGCCGCCATCAGCGTCTCGGGGACATAGCGTCCACCGTAGATTCCGAACCGTCCTACTGCCGACTTGACCGGCCCTGCCGGACTCACCATCGCCGCTGTCGTACTCATAAGCTCTCCTTAGTGCGCGAAGCAAAAGCACAAAACAAAAACCGCAACCTTATCGGGGTCGCGGCTCGTGTGGATGTTGATTTCAACTGAAACTTTCAGCTATCTCTCAGATGAACCTACTCCGCCGATGCCGCCACTGGACGCCAGTAGCGGTAGATAAAGCTAATTCGGCTGGAAGAGATAATCATCTTGCTCTCCAAGATACATGGCCTTGGTCACGACCGCAAGCGCTGCCTTTTGGCGGGGCTACTCCGGGTGCCCCGCGTCTCGCTCTATGCGGAGTGGAAACAGAGGTTCTTACCCGAGATTCCTCCTATTTCGAGAATTGCCGAAGGCTGAAAGAGATGGGCAGCCCGATAAGGATCATGTGGATCAGTAGTCCGTGAATCAATCCCGATACGGTGAACGGACCTACAGGAAAAGGGAACGCAGAGAGCGGCAAAACAATCAGATTCATTACCAGGTAAACCGCAATGCCATAGAACAAGCCACAGACAACCCAATGGTCCTTGAGAAACCTGAGTCTCAAGCTGGCCAGGCAATAGATGGCGGCGGCGGAAAGCGCGATGACAAAGTGAAGCACGAGACCCAAGGTCCATGTGGCTGCGCCTCCCTGGAGGGCAGGCTTCCCAAGCAGACCGCTGGCGATCCCGCGAGATACACGCCAGCCATACAAGTAGACTGCGGAGAGATAGTCGAAGAGGCCGGCTGCCAAGCCGCCCACAAGAATCGAGGTCAGCAATTTTGGTCTCAGAGTGGGTACAGAGGTTGAGGTTGTGCTCAAGGTGCTCTCCTTCAATTGACCTTATTCAATCGATTTAGTTGATTCTGTCGAAGAGTATAGTCAGGCGGCGTGGCAACATTTGAATCGTTTTGTCACAAAGAAATGCCAATTCTTCTTAGGCGCTGCACTTTTCGCATCCGACCCGAACGCCCGATACTCTAAGCAGCATGCCCAACGCAAAGATCAACGGCCTCTCGCTCGCCTACCGGGACACTGGTGCTGGCTTGCCAGTCCTGTTCATCCATGGCCATCCCTTCAATCAATCCATGTGGGACACACAAATTGCCGCATTGAGCTGGAAGTATCGGGTTATTACCTATGATATTCGCGGCTACGGGGCCTCTGAAGTTCCCGAGGCCGAGGCTACGACCCTCGAGACTATGGCGGACGATATCGCTGCGCTTCTCGACCACCTGAATGTCCCTGCTGCCGTCGTCGCGGGGCTCTCCATGGGTGGGCAGATCGCCATGGCCTTCGCTGAGCGGTATCCGCAACGCCTTGCCGGGCTCGTGCTTGCCGCTACCTTCCCGCAGGCTGATACGCCTGAAGCCGCTGCCACACGCCGCGCGACCGCCGACCGCTTTGTTAAGCAGGGCTCGATTCCGCCGGGGATCGAGATGCTCCCAAAGCTCCTTGCCGCTGCCTCGATCAAGAACCATCCGGAGATCGCGCTTGATGTCTTGACCATGATTGCTCGGACACCACCCGCTGGAGCCGCCGGCGCTCTCCGCGGACGGGCCGAGCGCAAGGATTACACGAGCAGTCTGCGCAGCATCAGCGTTCCGGCTCTGATCGTCGTCGGGACTGAAGATGCCTATACCAATGTCGATACCGCGAAACAGATGCAGCAGGCCATCCCCGACTCGCGCCTCGAGGTTTTTGAGGGCATCGGTCACCTTCCCAACCTCGAAGCTACCGAGAGCTTCAACGCTGTACTCCACCAGTTCCTCGGTGCTATCCAGCAGACGGGCTGATGCTGCTCAAGGGAGCAGCACAAATCGGTGAATCGCCACTTGCGCTCCTGCTCTTGCTCTTTCGGGTGCAGGGCGAACGACGACGGTGATTTCATCGAACTCGCGCCCCACGGCACTTGCTGGCACGGCAAACGCCATCGTCTCCTCCGGCGGAAGGTTCTTCGCATCACCTTCGTCTTCACTTGAAGGAATCGTCACGGCTCCTAAATAGCTTCTCGATCCCGGCTGTAAGCTGTCGGTGAACCAAAGCTCCAGTGCAATCGCGCCCGGCCGATGGTCCGCATTCTGCAGCACTACCTGAACACCGCTGCAGCAGACGAGATCGATTCTCGATCCCAGCCGCTGGTGCGCTTCCATCAGCAGCGGATACCTGTCCGACGACCGAATCACAGCCTTCGTCGAACTGCCTCGCACAATGCGGGCCGACGGACGCGGGCGACGGTCAGGTGCCTTGAAGTACCAGTACACCCCATCGAACGGAATCACCATTGGCTGCGCCGGACGTCCACCCGTACTTGCTGAGTCCTTGCGTCGCGGCGCAACGAGGGTCGTAGGGGTCTCCGTCAGCGGCAGCAGGATGATTCCCGAATAGCCATCGCTGCCGTTCGCCGGCTCCGGTCCTTTTTCGCCGCGATGCCCACCCAGAGCGTTCTTCGCCAGTAGGTCTCCCGTAGAAAACAGCCTCTGCCCCTTCAGATACGGCAACAAAACCGCCATTGTGAAAAGAAACGCAAGATTGAGCAGAACAATCTTCTGCGTCGTCGAAATACTTCTCGCCGATGCCCTCGGCGCAACCTGCCACATCAGCGCCGCTGCGCAGCCTGCCGCGAACAACGAGGCAGACCGATACCGCTCCCCAACCATAGCGATCAGTGCGGCTTCTGCAATCACAGCCACAACAAGTGAAGGCAATATCACCCGGACCAGCGGCTTCGAATCATCTATCCAAATCAGCGCACCTGCGGGCCTCTCGGCGGAGATTCTGCCCCGCTCCACGGTATATTGCTTTAGCGACCACGCCACACTCGCCGCACAAAACAGCGCAGGCAGCACCGTCAAAATCGAAGGAAGCTGCAAACCAAGCACCCAGGCGGGAATCCATAGCGCTCCCATCCAGGCAGCCTCTGTCATGCCGGAAGAAGTACCCGCCCCACGACTCCCAATCCATCGCGCGATGCCAGCGCTCACCCCACCTGAAAACGCCAGGAGTCCCACCGCCACCAGTAACAAGCTGCGCCAGCTAAGCGAATGCGGCCGCAGTGTAGGGAAGAAAAAGCCGATCAGCCCAAACACCGCAGCTATCCCAACTACCGCCGCGACACAAGCAGATGAGAGCTGCGGAGCCCCTGCCGGAGCCGCATCAGGACCTACCCGCACCTCTTGCCAATTCTGTTCCGCCATCGCTCCAGCCCAGAAAATGTTGGAAGGCTATCTCTCGGCGAGCCACAAAATCTGAACACGTTGGGCCCAAGCATTGCGAGATGCCGAAGCCTGGCAGGCCTCAAGCCCCAACAACCAGATAGTAGCAAGAGCACAACAAAGCGGCGAAATAATTCAAATCCATCGCACTCCATCTGCCTGGTGCCGGAACCCTCCTGCCGACTCAACCCTCCGTCTTTCTTACATAATCCAGCTCGATCAGCTTCTTCCACGCATCGCCTACTTTTTCGTTCAGCGTCCAGTGATAGAGGTCCTTGCTCTTCACGGCTATATCCACACGGAAGTCGGCCTGCTTCCCTTCAAAATCATCTCCGTGAAAGGTCATCTGCCAGTCGCTTCCTGCGATGGTCATCGGTCCCTCGGTAATTGCATTTTGCGCGTCCATGTACCACATCGCGAGCGTCTTCTTTCCCGGGTCCCAGAACAGATTTCCGTCGTAGGTCTTGATCGCGCCCTTGTCGGTAACAAAGTGGGTCGTAAAGCGTACGTAGCTTCCGTTATCGGACCACTGATAGCGGGTCTCGATCCGCTCCGTGCCCGGCCCTAGCTTCGACGCATCTGCGGTCCACACTCCACCCACTAACCACCCCAGCGAGGCAATCGGCTTTGCTTCCGTTGTCGTCGCCGTCTGCTGTGCCACGACCGGGCTCGATGCCCCCATCCCAACCGTCAAAGCAAGCGCACAAATTGCAAACCATCTCATCGAACTTTCTCCTTTTGAAGATGTGTCCTACGCGGCCCCCAACTCTTTCTGTCCTTCCAGTAACCGAAGATAATTTCGCAGCTGCGCCACGGATGCATCGAACGGAGCCAAACTTCGGTGTGCCCTTGCCTGCATGACTCCGCCCTCCATCACCGTCAAGACGAACTGCGAAAGGGCTGCCCGGTCCAACTCCGCCGGTAGCCGGTCCCCCGCAGCCTTCAGGCAGCCTTCAACTGCGGCTGTCCATCCATCGAAGTTGTCGGCCAGCAGCTTGTGCACCTCCAGCTGTTCCTCGCCAATCTCGAGGGCCAGTCGCCCGATCGGACATCCGTAGGTGCAGCCGGTCGCGATCAAGTTCTTCCGATAAAATTCCAGAACTCCAAAGATCTGCTCCACCGGATCGTCCGTCTGGGTGAAGACCGGATCCATGACGATGGGGTGGAGCGTCGCCGCATACAGCCGCAGGACGGCCAGCAGCAGCTCTTCCTTTGTTTTGAAGAAGTAGTAAAGACTCCCCGGCTTAGCGTGTGCCCGTTCCAGGATTTCGGCCATGCCGGTTGCTGCATAGCCTTGTTTCCAGAAGAGATAGAGAGCGGCTTGCACGATTCGGTCTCGGGTGGTGTTTTTCTGTTGCATTTAGTTGAATGATCAACTAACAAATTTAGATTTGTCAATATGTTGTTCAAGCCTAGGTGAGTGCTCGTCGAATGAGGGGAGCACCGAAGGTCTCCCGATATTAGTGCGATTGGGATCGTTCGTCGTCGCTGCGTCGCGCGATGATGAGCGAAACGATGAGCATGGCTGCGGCGGCGAAGAAGGGTGTTCCGGGAAGGTGGAGGATGGCGTCGGGGCCGATAGATTTGCTGAAGATGAAAGTGAAGAGGCCGGGACCGATGAGTCCGGCGATGCCGCGGAGGCTGTTGATTGCGCCCTGAAGCTGGCCCTGTTCGGAGGGGCTGGTCTTGTGGGAGAGGATGCTCTGCGCGGCGGGCCAGGTGAAGGACATCATGTTGAGGAAGGGGATGCCGAGCCAGAAGAGGAGGCCGGTTCTGGAGAGGCCGAATAGGGAGTATCCGAGTGCTCCGCCGATGAGGCCGATAGTCATGGCTCCGCGTTCGCGGAGTTTGGCGACGACTGGTTTGACGAGGAGGCCTCCGTAGATCGCGGTGCAGACGCCGATGAGGGCGAGCGAGAGGCCGACGGTTCGGGTGGTCCAGCTGTAGCGATACTCGGCGTAGATGACGTAGACGTTCATGAGGGACTGCTGGGCGATGTATCCGAGGAGCAGGACGGCGGCGATTGCGAGCATGGAGCCGCGTTTGAGCAGCGAGAGGGAGCCGACTGGATTGGCGCGCTTCCATGAGAAGGGGCTGCGGTTCTGGCGCGAGAGAGATTCGGGGAGGACAAAGAGGCCGTAGAGTCCGTTGAGGAGACTGAGGCAGGCTGCGACCCAGAAGGGCAGGCGAGGGTTGATGTTGCCGAGGAGACCTCCTACGGCGGGGCCGAGGACGAAGCCGATGCCGAAGGCCGCGTTCAACATGCCGAAGGCGGCGGCGCGCTTTTCGCGGGGCGTGACATCGGCCATGTAGGCCATGGCGGTGGGGATGCTCGACGAGGTGAGGCCGGAGATGACGCGGCCGAGGAAGAGCCAGCTGAGCGCCGGAGCCCAGGCCATGAGGAGATAGTCGAGACCGAGGCCAAAGTTGGAGAGCAGGACTACGGGGCGGCGGCCGAAGCGGTCGGAGAGCGAGCCGACGATTGGGGAGAAGAAGAACTGCATCACGGCGAAGACTGTACCGAAGAGGCCGAGCATCTGCGCCGCTGTGGAGGTGTCGCCGTGGAGGAAGCTTTCGATGAGACGGGGAAGGACGGGCGCGATCATGCCGAGGGCGAGCATGTCGAGCGAGACGGTGAAGAAGATGAAGGCTGCTGCTGCTCGACGGCCTCGCGGGGTGGGTGGAGGTATGACGTTGGTATTCGCGGTGTCGACCAGTTCTGGCTCGGTCAAAAGAGGGTCTGGAATGGTGACATCTGCCGGGTTGTTTGCTGGATCGGACATCGCAGTTGCGCGTTAGTCTACGTCAGTTTGTTTGTAGTTTGTTGGAGATATCGGCGGATAGGGTTTGGAAACGTCCAACCTATGGAATATCTGCATCAGACAACTACAGAAGACGAAAGCCGAAGGTCTGTGATGAACCTTAATGTGAGATGCGTGTTGTTGAATCAGCGGAAACAGACCTGGGTCAAGGCTGGAGCGGTTTTGTGCGTTATGTCTGCGGCGATTGTGATGCGCGCTGGAAGCCTGCCCTCATCGCGGCAGATTGTGGATACGGTGGTGGCTAATGAAAACACAGCCGAGCTGCATCGTGGACGGTATCTGTATCTCTCTGAGGAGCGGTCGGAGAGGACGGGTGGCCATCTTTGGAAGGAGTGGGTGGCGGAGACGTCACTGGGGAAGGTTCGGATGTTGGTCGCTGAAGATGGCCAGCCGTTGAACGGCGAGCGTACTGCGTCGGAGAAAGCGCGGCTTGCGGAGATTGCAGCGCATCCCGATGACTTTGCGAAGAAAGAACAAGCGCTGAAGAACGATGAGAAGCACGCGAAACAGATGCTTGCGATTTTGCCGAAGGCGTTTGATTTTGGTGCGCCGAAGGAAGAGGGTGGTTTTCTGCGGATCGACTTCAAGCCTAATCCGACGTATGAGCCGCAGTCGATGGAAGAACGTGTGCTACATGGGATGGAAGGCTCGATTCTGGTGGATGAGCAGGGAATGCGGCTGCACGGCATAACAGGCAGGCTGCCGGATGATGTCAGCATCGGGTACGGCTTGATTGCGACGATCCATGCGGGCAGCAACTTTAGTACGACGCGCGACAGAGTGTTCGGGAATGAGTGGAAGACTGCATCGCTGGATACGGATATCAATGGGCGCGCGATCTTCTTCAAGGCGATCGGCAAGAAGGAGCATGCGGTGCATAGCAGTTTCAAACAGCTGCCAGACGACATCACTGTGTCGCGGGCGGTGGGGATGCTCGTTAAATAAAGGACAACTGCAACGGCAGAAGCAGATTCATGCGGGATGACAACTAGAAAAGCAACGGCAACTGCCAAGGCAACTGCAGAAGCAGATCCCCTTCGGGGATGACAAGCCAGAAGGGCAAAAAGCAACGGCAACTGCCAAAGGCAACTGCAACAGCGACTGCCGCGTCCACTTACAATCGACAGAGCATGTCGATTTCGTTTGATGTACAGAGGACGGGCGAGGGCGGTGGGCGCAGGGCCGCGCTGACGCTGCCGCATGGTGTGGTGCAGACTCCGGTGTTTATGCCGGTGGGGACGGCGGCTAGCGTAAAAGCTGTCGAACAGGGCGTGGTGGAGAAGATTGGGCCGGGGGAGCGCGGGGCGGAGATCATTCTGGCGAATACGTATCACCTGTATCTAAGGCCGGGGCATGAGTTGGTGGCGCGGATGGGCGGCGTGCATCGGTTTATGAGCTGGGAGAGGCCTATGCTGACTGACTCGGGTGGGTTTCAGGTGTTCAGCCTGAGCAGCCTGCGGAAGGTGACGCAGGATGGGGTCGAGTTTCGGTCGCATCTGGATGGGTCGAAGCATTTCTTTTCGCCTGAGCACTCGATGGATGTGCAGATTGCGTTGGGTGCGGATATTGCGATGGTGTTCGATGAGTGTGTGGAGCATCCGGCGAGCTATGAGCGGACACGGGATTCGATGGGCTTGACGCATGACTGGGCGCGGCGGTCAAAAGATCATTTTGAGTTACATAAACATCGCGTGCCTTGGCATGAGGCTCTTGGCGGGGCTACGCAGAGTTTGTTTGGGATCGTGCAGGGTGGGATGTATGTGGATCTGAGGAAGGAATCGGCGGAGCGGCTGGTGGAGATGGATCTTCCGGGGTATGCGATTGGTGGGTTGGCCGTCGGGGAGCCGCGTGAGGTGACGCGGGAGATGATTGCCCGGACACTGGAGTGGTTGCCCAAGGACAAGCCTCGCTATGTGATGGGTGTGGGGTATCCCGATGAGATTGAAGAGTACGCGAAGATGGGCGTGGACATGATGGATTGTGTGCTGCCGACGCGTGCGGGGCGGCATGGGTTGGTGTTTGCTCGCGATACTGATGGGAATGTTGTGCGGATGAACATCAAGCGCAAGGAGTATGCCGAGGATGCGGGGCCGATCGATGCTGCTTGTGGGTGTATGGTTTGTCGCCGGTATTCAAGGGCGTATCTGCGGCATCTGTTTGTGTCGGGGGAGCCGCTGGGGTTGACTTTGAATTCGGTGCATAATCTGCACTTTTATCTGACTACCATGGAGCGGGTAAGGCGGGAACTGGGATCGATAGCCTAAACAGGATAGATAACTCGCTGACAGGATCGGACAGCATCATCTGGTACGGTATAGGCAGATGAGAGGTCCAATCAACACATTCAGCACTAACTATGGAGCGATATGACCGACCCGAATTTTGTAATTCTTTATGTGGACAGTCCAACCAAGAGTGCGGAGTTCTATGCGGATCTTCTTAAAAAGAAGCCTCTTGAGGCCTCGGCCACCTTTGCCATGTTTGCTCTCGATTCGGGCGTAATGCTGGCCTCTGGTCGAAACACACCGTCGAGCCGGCTGCGAAGGCTGCCGGTGGCGGTGGAGAGCTCGCGTTCTCTGTCTCCGATAGCAACGTTGTTAAATCCATGCATGCCGATTGGTCCGCAAAAGGGATGGTGATCGAGCAGGCTCCAACGGATATGGACTTCGGCCGGACATTTGTTGCTCTCGATCCTGATGGGCATCGGCTGCGTGTGTTGTCCACCTCGGGAAACTAGAGTGTGCTCGGCCCGCGGGTGCCGTTGCACTGAGGGTAATGGGGCGCGATCTTGTTGCAGAGCAGGTGGCTACTGCAACACCGACCACGGCGAGACGGTTTGCCAGGTGGCTAATTGCTTGAGGGACCAGGCGGCGTCTTTGTCCTGATGGCACTTGTTGCAGGCGTTGGGCATGTTGAATTGCTGGGTCATCTTCGGCGAGATGAACTTGAAGGTGTGGGCGGATACGAAGTTGCCGGGGATGGTCACCTCGATCTTCGGCATGTGGCAGGCGGTGCACTGGCTGGCCGGGCTTTTGGCGGCGTGGTGGGTGTGCTCGGCGATGGTTTGGGTAACGCCGGGGCCGGGGACTACGTGGTGCATGTGGCAGTCGACGCAGAGATCGTTGCCCTGGGTGATGAGGTTGGAGGGGTTCTCTGCGCTGTGGACGTTGTGGCAGTCGGAGCAGCGGACGTCGCGGTGGGCCATGAGGGCTTGCGTGTAGTCGTTGCCCTGCATGCGGTTTTTGCGGGCCGTACCGTCGGCGAAGTGGTAGAAGCTTGTGTCGCCGAGTTTGTGGTCTTCGAAGGTCCAGGTGTCGGCGAGGCGCTGGCCGGGTAGATAGTCGACGGGCCAGTCGTAGTATTTGGCTACGCTCGAACTGCCTGAGCCGCTGGGGATGGGGTTATTCTTCGGCTGGCCCTGGCTGTGGCATTGGATGCAGGTGTCGGTGGCTCGGACGACGTCGAGCCTGGCTGGGTTGACGATGTTGGTTTTGGTGGGATGGGCGACGTGCTCGCTGCCGGGGCCGTGGCACTTCTCGCAGCCGACGTTCCACTCGGTGACTTTTTTGGTGGCGATGTTGTAGTTGACGGAATGGCAGCCATCGCAGAGGGGGCCGGTGGGGCGCTGCATGTTGTCGGAGGGGTAGTGGGCGGTCCACCAGTCAGTGCCGTCGGCGACGTGGTAGGGGAGCCACTTCTTTTTGGCGACGTCCCACTGGGCGGGGAGGACGTAGTAGTCGTCGCCGATTAGGGTGAAGTAGCGCTGCTTCCAGCGGCTGCCGTAGGTGAAGGCGACCTGGTCGAGGGTGAAGGTGCGGGCGGGGTCAGGATGGGTGAAGTCGCCGAGGACCGCTTCGGGATGAAGCTTGGGGTCCTGGATGACGTTGGCCATGCGGGTTTGCTTCCATGAGGCGTAGGTCTTTGCGTGGCAGGATTCGCATTGTTTTGAGCCGACGAAGTGCGCGTTTGCAGGGGCGGGCTTGGCCTGACCGAATGCGATAGCGGCGTACAAGCCTACGCATAGACCGAAGAGCGAGAGGCGAACTGTTCCGTGCTTCATCAAAGTGTTCCTTAACTACTTGATTGAGCGGTAGAGGCCGTCGACCAGGCCTATCCCGCGGGTTAGAAGCTCGTCGTCGGAGAGGTCCTGTGATGCCCATCCAACCAACACCTGGTCGATGCCCCATGCTTCGGGGCGTCCATATTTGGCGTCACCTAAATCCGCATCATGGATCGCTTCAGCGATGCGAGACGCACGTCGATCCTTGATCGCGAATGCGCGCATGAGTGTTTCGAACGTGCAGTCCTCACCTTCATGGCCAAAGCCCACGCCGCCGTACATATCGAAAGGAATCGCTTCGGGATAATGGTCTGGCGTTGTGTTGAAAACGAACTTCGCCTTTGGATCGATAAAGCGTCTGATTAGCCAGGCCGATCCAACCCTGTCAATTCCGGGTCGAGGCCGCGTCACCCACACTCGACCGACATACTCTTTCACGGATAGTTTTTTGCGTCGGGTTGTGAGGCTGCGCTCGGGTGGCATTTCGGCGGTCGTGAAGAGTTTCTCAATCAGTCTTTGCTCCGGACAGACAAAGAAGTCCACTGCAACGATATCCGCGAAACGATGTCGGAGTTTTCGTAGGGACTCTGATCGCCTCGTGTGCTTTGAGTTGGCCAACTTTTTGATGTCCCGAATGAGCGCAGCATATTCTTTTTCACGCGCTGCCCGAAAGCGTTTTTCTAGATCCTTCGTCGAGATGTCATCGAAGGACCTGACCTCTGCAATGGACGCCTTGCCCTTGTGGCCACGAACCGCAAGAGCAAGCCATTCAAACCGTTCTCGGTTCGCGGGGTGGTTGGGAAGCACATATCCAGCCGATCCCAAGGCCAAAGCTCCACAGGTCTTCAATTGACGCCAGACGAAGACTCTTTCGCTGGAACGACTCGCGGGAAGACGTATTGCGAGTAGTAGCCAGCGGGCCGCGTCAGTGTCTGTCTTTGTCATGACACCGTGATGTTATACCTATTACAAACAATATGAAACCTGAAGACGGCTAGCTAGCGGACTCGGCGAGCGATCGCGGGGGTGCCTGCTCGAACCGGCTAAGGATGGCTTCGGGAGGGGTGGCGTAGACATTTTCGCAGGCGATTTGCGCTCGGCGGATGTCATGGATTCGATGTCATGGATTCATCGATGCTTCCGTTTGGTTTACGGAAAGATGCCGGTGGACTTGAAGTACTCGTAGTCATCGAATTGCTTGGCTTCTTTGAGCATGTCTTCGATCTGAGTGTGGGAGTAGTGGGGGGCGAAGGGCTGGGCGGAGTCGGCGATGGCGTAGGCCGTGGCGGCTGTGGTGGCGGCACCCTGATTGAGGTCGGCCTGGACTACGGAGTCGAAGGAGTCGGAGGCTTTGTGGTGGAGCTTGAAGTACTTGTCGGTGTCGTTCCAGAGGACGAGGGTGGGGACGCCGAGGAGATCGAAGGCGATGTGGTCGGTCTGGAAGAGGAACTCGGTGCTGGGGGTGGTTTTGTCGGAGCCGAGGCCGGTGAGGAGCGGCTCGATGTTGGTGAGGGCTTTCTGCTCGTCGTTGCGGCCCATGACGTACCAGCCTTTGGCGGGTTGCGCGCCGGTGTCGGAGATGAGGACGGCGGCGATGTTGGGCATGTCGGCGATGTGGCGCCTGACGTAGGAGGTTGAGCCGATGATTCCCTGCTCTTCACCGCCGAAGAGGATGAAGCGCATGGTGCGGCGGGGTGGGCGTCCAGTGGCCTTGATGGCGCGGGCGACCTCTATGACCGTGGCGGCTCCGGTGCCGTTGTCCTGGGCTCCGGTGGCGGGGTGCCAGGAGTCGAGGTGGCCGGCGACGATGACGACTTCGTTGGGGAGGTCGCGGCCGGGGATCTCGGCGATGACGTTGTTGACCTGTGTGGTGGGACGGATGCGGTTTTTGAAGGAGAACTGGATGGTGACTGGATTGTGGTCGAGCAGGCGCTTGATGAGGAGTGCATCTTCAAGGCCGACCTGGGCGATGGGTAATGGTGAGATGGTGCCGTCAAAGGTGAAGGCAGTGGCGGACTCGGTGCCATTGGGGCCTCCGGCGAGGAGGATGGCCTGGGGGGCGAAGTCGTTGAGGTGGGCGAGGGACTTGAGGATCTGGGTGATGGTGGGCTGCTCGCCGAGGCTGGACTGGTCGATGAGGATAATGTTGCCGCGAAGCTTCTCTTTCTGGGCATCGAGGGCTTCGTTGGTCAGATGCGGGGCGTACACTACGCTGCCCTTGATGCCGCCTTCAGGGGTGGAGGGGCTCCAGCCGAGGGAGTAGATGTGGAGGGTTTGGAGGCGGGGCTCGAGGATTTTTCCGGTGGCTGCGACTTCTGGCTCCCAGAGGGCGGGCATGGTGAAGGGCTCGGTGTGAACGTTGGTGAGGCCGAGGGATTTGAACTGATCGATGGCCCAGGAGACGGCGTGCAGGTAGTTGTCGGAGCCGGTGAGGCGGGGGCCGATGTTGTCGGCTAGCTGGCGGTCGTATTCGTAGGCCTTACCGCTGACCATGATGTCGCCGACGAGCTGGGTGACGGCGGCGCGGGTCTCAGGCGAGACGGGGGCTTGCGCGAGGGCGCTGGGGACGAACGTAGCGGCGAGGAGAAGGCTTGCGGAGAGGCGCATAGCGGAACGGTACCACAGGGCGTACCGCGGGTCTTTTGTCTGGGTTGTCGCTGGATTTGTCAGTGAGATGGGGTTTGGAGAGAGGGCCTACCTTAGTTTTGCTGATCGCAGTAAAATGAAGGCGATGGCAGGTCGCTTACCCATTCTGAAGCGGTTCCGCCACGGTCGACCTGACCGCGGTCGCTGCTAGCCCTACCCCTTCCCTGGAAATTGGATAGGCTTCACCCGTCGCCGTCTGAAAAAACGGCCCTCACGTCTATTGGAGAAGACACCATGTCGAGCGCCCCGACTACTTTGCACCCCGATTCGTTCAAGAGCAAATCCACACTGAAATCCGGTTCTACGACCGTCAATCTTTTTCGCCTGAAGGCGCTGGAAGGGTCGGGTGTGAATCTTGCTCGGCTCCCCTTCTCGCTGCGTATTTTGTTGGAGAACCTGTTGCGGCATGAGGATGGCCGCACCGTTACTGCCGATGACATCAAATTTCTTGCAACGTGGGATGCGAAGGCTGAGCCCTCGCGTGAGATTGCGTACATGCCGGCGCGGGTGCTGATGCAGGATTTTACTGGTGTTCCTGCGGTGGTCGACCTTGCGGCTATGCGCGATGCGATGCGTGAACTGGGCGGGAATCCGGAGAGGATTAATCCGCTACAGCCGGCGGAGCTGGTGATCGACCACTCGGTGCAGGTGGATGAGTTTGGGACAGTGCGGGCGTATGACATGAACGCCGCTCTGGAGTTTCAGCGGAACCGTGAGCGGTATGCGTTTTTGAAGTGGGGGCAGACGGCGTTTCGGAATTTTTCGGCGGTGCCGCCGGGGATGGGTATCTGCCATCAGGTGAATCTGGAGTATCTGGCGCGGGTGGTGTTTACGACGCAGCCGGATGCGGCGGGCAATGTTTATGCGTATCCGGATACGTTGGTGGGAACGGACTCGCACACGACAATGATTAATGGGCTGGGCGTGCTGGGCTGGGGCGTCGGCGGGATTGAGGCCGAGGCAGCGATGCTGGGGCAGCCGGTTTCGATGCTGGTGCCGCAGGTGGTGGGCTTCAAACTGACGGGCAAGCTGAAGGAAGGGACCACGGCGACGGACCTGGTGCTGACGGTGACAGAAGCGCTCAGGAAGCTGGGAGTTGTTGGTAAGTTTGTGGAGTTTTATGGTCCGGGAATCGCAGAGCTGCCGCTGGCGGATCGGGCGACGATTGCGAATATGGCTCCGGAGTATGGAGCGACGTGCGGGATCTTCCCGGTGGATGCGGAGACGCTGCGGTATCTGCGGCTGACGGGCCGGACGGAAGAGCAGATTGCGCTGGTCGAGGCGTACTACAAGGAGCAAGGACTGTTCCATACGACGGATGCTGCTGAGGCGGAGTATTCGGCGACGATTGCGCTGGATCTGGCGACGGTGGAGCCGAGCGTGGCTGGACCGAAGAGGCCGCAGGACCGGGTTCCGCTTTCGAAAGCTGGCGCGAGCTTCAAGGAGCAACTGCCTGCTCTGCTTGGGCCGAATGCGAACAACCAGACGGTGCGTCAGCTGGTGCGCTGGGAGGGTGAGGGCGGGCATACTTCGGCTACCGGCGATGTGGCGAGTGCTGTTGGGGCTCCGGCTCCGGTTGTGGGCGCGCCTACGGTTGCTGTTGCGACGCTTGAGGCTGAGGGTGGCGGCGTGGCTACGCTGGAGGCTCCCGCGGTCTCGATCAAGAGCCGGTTTGGGGTTGATCCTGATCAGTACCTGGGTCATGGGTCGATTGTGATTGCGGCGATTACTTCGTGCACGAACACTTCGAATCCTTATGTGATGATTGCGGCTGGATTGCTGGCGAAGAAGGCGGTGGAGAAGGGGCTGAAGACTCCGCCGTGGGTGAAGACTTCGCTGGCTCCAGGCTCGAGGGTGGTGACGGATTATTACGTCAAGTCGGGGCTGATGCCTTATCTGGATGCTTTGCGGTTCCAGGTTGTTGGGTATGGATGCACGACTTGTATTGGCAATTCGGGGCCGCTGCCTACGGATGTTTCGAAGTCGATCGAGGACCATGGGCTGGTGGCGGTTTCGGTGCTGTCGGGGAACCGGAACTTTGAGGGACGGATTTCGCCGGAGGTAAGAGCGAATTATTTGATGAGTCCTCCGCTGGTGGTGGCTTATGCGCTGGCGGGGCATATCGGGCATAACTTCGATACGGAGCCGCTGGGTAAGGGTAAGGATGGAAGCCCGGTGTTCCTGAAGGACATCTGGCCGACTCAGCGGGAGGTTTCGGAGACCGTGGCGAGTTCGATTGATTCGGGGATGTTCCGGCATCAATACAGCACGGTGTCGGATGGCGACCAGAACTGGCAGAATTTGAAGTTTCCGGAGGGGAATACGTATGGGTGGGAGGGGGACTCGACGTATATCCGGAAGGCTCCTTACTTCGATGGGATGAAGGCTCAGCCGGACCCGGTGGAGGATATCCATGGGGCTCGGGTGCTGGCGGTGCTGGGTGATTCGGTGACTACGGATCATATTTCGCCGGCGGGGTCGATCAAGCTGAATGGGCCGGCGGGGAAGTATCTGACGGAGCATGGGGTGAAGCCGGCGGACTTCAACAGCTACGGGTCGCGGCGCGGCAACCATGAGGTGATGGTGCGGGGGACGTTTGCCAATGTGCGGCTGCGGAACAGGCTGGCTCCGGGAACGGAGGGCGGCGTGACGCGGCTGCTGCCGGATGATAAGCCGATGTCGATCTATGACGCTTCGGTGGAGTATGCGAAGCGTGGGACGCCGTTGGCGATTCTGGCGGGCAAGGAGTACGGGTCGGGCTCGTCACGTGACTGGGCTGCGAAGGGGCCTCGGCTGCTGGGGATCCGGTTCGTAATTGCGGAGAGCTATGAGCGGATTCACCGTTCGAACCTGGTCGGGATGGGGATTCTGCCGCTGCAGTTTTTGCCGGGGCAGAATGTCGAGTTGCTGCACCTGTCAGGCGAGGAGGTGTTTGCTCTTGGGGACACTCCGGGACAGCTGAAGGCGATGCTGGACGGCAAGTTTGCCAATGGGAGGACGCTGACGGTATTTGCGGAGTCCGACAAGGGCAAGACGACGGAGTTCTCTGTGACGGTGCGGATTGATACGCCGCAGGAGATTCTGTACTACCAGCATGGCGGGATTCTGCAATATGTTTTGCGGCAGCTAGCGGGGAAGGCCTAGGCTTCGGCTTCATTCGGGTACTCCTTTCTATGAGGGGTACCCCCCCATACTTATGGTCCTAAAGTCTTCGAAACAGATGGTTTAAGTCTGGACCTCGGTCCAGACCCTGTAGACAGCAAAAAGCCCCGGTTCTGGGATCTTCGAATCCTGAATCGGGGCTTCTTTTTGCTCTGATTCTATTTTAAGGGATTGATGGAAATTAATAGGCGAATGTCGGAGAGGCTTTATTTGGTTTGTAATGTGACAGTTGGCGAGTTTTTAAAGGTTTTGGGGGCTTGACAGGGATTTTGAGAGGTATGGGAAGAGCCGTCTTGCTAAAGCGAGAGGGATAAACGTCTATCGCTCTGAATCCCTTTAGACCTCAACGCCGACCCAAGTTGCCGGAAACCCCGTTTCCCGTGCAGTTCCCTTGTTTCCTTACTGAACGATAAGGGTAATTATTTGGCTTGTACTTACGCTTCCAGATGTGGCTGTGATCGTCATCTGATAGGTACCGGGATTCACGGTCGCCGGTGAGGGTTTAGGTTGGGTAGAGACTGAGGAACTTCCGCTACATCCAACCAACATGAGCTGCCCTGCAGTAAGCAGTGCAAACAGCAACAGAAGCAGCGTGCCTGGGCGAAACCGCCGCAACCACCAAACCAAGGGCAGGAGCATAGTGCAAGGCAACAATCCAAAACCTGCCAGCTGAAGATCTAAGGCACGTCTCTGATCATGTGCGACCTGCTGGGAAGTGGTCACCGTGACCGTAAAGTTTCCAGTGCCTCCTGCGGAGAGGACGACGTTCGAGGGTGATATGGTGCAACTCCCGTTTGCCGGAACTCCGCTGCAAGCTAACGAAACCGTTCCACCGAAGCCTGGTCCTGCAGCCAATGCGAGAGCGTAGGTAGCAGTTTGATCACTTTTTACCGTCGCGGATGTTGAGCCGCTCGACTGTGTCGATATGGAAAGTGCCGCGACCCCCGTCCCCGTCAGTGCGGTGTTTTGGGGAGTTCCTGTCGCATTGTCTGTAATGGTCAAAGCGCCATTCTGAATGCCAATGCTGGATGGGGTAAAGATTATCGAGACAGTGCAAGTTGCCCCAGGCGCCAAGGTGGCACCGCATTGAGATGTCGCAGCGAACTGCCCACTCGCAGTGATGGATGCGAACGTCACCGCAACTTTGGATGTGTTACTCAATGTAATGGTTTGAGCCAAGGATGACGTGTTGACAGCTTGGCTGGCGAAAGTAATGGAGGCCGGATTAGCAGTTATGGTTGGGGTTACCGATGTGCCCGAAACAAACACAATGGGTTTCGAGTTGATGGCGTCTTCCTGAATCACAACCTGACCGCTCTGAGTCCCCAAGGTGACAGGAGATAGTGCAACCGGGATTACGCAGTTTTCCAAGCGTGCTAAAGCCCCCTGACATACGGGTTGCACAATGTTGAACGGGGGCGCAACCGTAGCGCCCGTTACATGAAGGGGGCCATTGCCGCTGTTGGTAACAGTAATGGCTAAACTGTCGGATTTCCCTCCGTTGGCAACCGTACCAAAATTCAGCCACGATGGGCTTACCGTTGCCAGCGGCAAGCTTAGAAAGAGCGAACCGCTTTCAGCGGCCACCAGTAAATCGTCTATTCCATCGCCGTTCAGGTCGCTCACGACGATCGGTGCGCCGACCGGTGCGTTATCGGTAGAGACAACGGGTACCTGAAAAGTGCCGTCTCCATTGCCAAAGAGTATTTCGAGAAATCCGGGACCGCTCGCGTTTGCCGTTACAGCGATGTCCAGTTTTCCGTCACCGTCGAAATCGCCCGTGGCGAGCTGTTGAGGAAAACCGTTCACGACGTAATCGACCCGGTTGGGGAAGGTCCCGTCTCCCTTTCCGAGAAATACGTCAACTTTATTTCCTGTCGCTATCAGATCCAGCACTCCATCCTTGTTCACATTTGCAACTGTCAATCCATTGGGAAGTTCATCGGTGGGGTAGATGATCGGTGCAGCAAAAGAGCCATCTCCATTCCCCAGGAGTATCGCCACGCCGTTCGGGTTGATGGTGAGGGCAAGGTCGAGTTTGCCATCGTGATTGAAGTCTCCGGCCGCCACTTTATCGGGAATGCTTGTCAGGCTCCAGAATCGACGTGCCGGCTGAAAGGTTCCGTCTCCTTTACCCAATAAGACCTGGATAGGTTGCGATTCAAGAAACCCATTACCTACGTCGACGACATCTGGATATCCATCTCCGTTGAAATCTCCCACAATGAAGCTGCGTATGAAAGAGTCGCTGTTCACTTGGACAGGGGTTCCGAATGTGCCGTCTCCGTGTCCTAGCAGCAACGTTGTTCCACCTACCATTAGATCCGCGTGTCCATCGTGATTGAAATCTGCCGCCGAAGTTGAACTGAAACTCGAAGCTTGCTTCGCGCCATTAGTCAGCGGCTGCCTGAAAGTTCCGTTGCCATTTCCCAGCAATACAACCAATCCGGATTGAGTGGAAACGACTACGTCAGGTTTGCCATCTCCGTCGAAGTCGGCGATTACTGCGGAACCGACAGTGGACTGCGAATTGGTCAACGGTAAGTTTTTTCGGGGACTGAATGTTCCATCGCCATTACCAAGCAGGACGGTGATGTAATTTCCTGAGGAATCGACCATTGCGATATCGATGTTTTCATCCCCATTTACATCTGCTGTCGCAAAAAAATAGGGTTGATTCCCGGTGGCATAAACCTCAGGCGCCTGGAAAGTTCCGTCCCCATTGCCCATCAGGACGGCCGCGCCGGTGTTGAAGACGCTGGACATCAGCAAATCCAGTTTTCCGTCGTTGTTCAAATCGATTAGCTCGAGATAAGCTGAGCCGAGGGAACTGTCTGTGGAAAGTTGCTGCTCCGTCTGGAAAGTTCCGTCCCCATTTCCTTTCAACGTTGTGATCGTCGGCGAGAAAGAATGCGAGACGACCAGATCCGGAATCTTGTCACCGGTTACGTCACCCGCAGCAATACCAGCAATATTGACTGCAGACGGATAATTGACTGGCGTGTTGAATGTGCCATCGCCGTTGCCCAAGAGCACGGAGACGGTGCCTGGCGTTCCGCCGTTGACGCTATTTGAAACGCTGTTTGCGAGAGCCAGGTCCAGAGTGCCGTCGCCATTGAGGTCGAGAATTGTTACAGCGCTAGGAACTCCGCCGGCCGAGAAGTCTTTTTCCGCCTGAAATGTTCCATCCCCATTGCCCAACAGAACTGCCACAAAGCCGCAGGTTGTACCGCAGGCACCAGCGGCGACCAGATCCAGTTTTCCATCGTGATTGAAATCAGAGACCGCCAACAGGGATGGCGTGTTCTTTACCGTGTAGGTTACAGACGAAGCTAAGGTCCCGTCGCCGTTCCCCTGCAAGAACGCGATGCCACTTCTTACCGTAACAACAACATCGATTTTGCCATCGCCATTGAAGTCGCCTGTGATCAGGTTCAGGGGCGATTCCTGCAAGGGGAAGTCGGTCTTTGCACCAAAGGTCCCGTCGGGTTGTCCCAAAAGGACAGAGACGCTGATACCACCCGAATTGGCGACTACTAAATCGGCGCGTCCATCTCCGTTGATGTCAGCGATGGCGACGCCGTGCGGGAATTGTCCCGTCGCAAAATTCGCGTGATTAAAAAAGTACTGGGATGACGGAGAACTAGCACCGTAGGCAATCAAGTGTGCAATCTGCAGAACTGCCAATAATGAAAGAATTCTGACGAAAAGGCGCAACTGTATCTCCCAAAAACAAATTCTTTGTGCCGCTGCTCAATACTTGTTGCGATCACGAGATCATAGTAGTACCGCTAAGTTGTTCAAAATAACATGTTTAGGGGATAGACGGATTGTAAGATGTTCGAGTTGTTGGCGTTATTCCTTGCCTCGAGATCGCTCTCAGGCCTGGTTAACGCTGAGGTCTCTGGCCGAACAACTGAGCTCGCACTCCGGGCCGCGGCATCGAGATAGCACTTCGGTTAAGGCCCTGGTCGAGCAGTTGGGTCGCAGATCCGAGTGACGGGCGATCCGGAAGTAATCCTGTAGTGCCCGCAAAGTCAGGCGGTCTCAACCGGTCGGTGCAACACCATCTGATAGGAATTCATTTTCTAAAGGTGGTGTTTATGGCACAAGGAAAACGGGACAGGCTTTCCACGGAGCAGAGGATCGACATGTGGCGCCGCTGGAAAGCGGGAGAGTCGTTGCATGAGATTGGCCGTGCCTTCGGTAAGGGCCATG
>DATDHL010000270.1:0-2527 GCA_036521575.1 Edaphobacter sp.
GGAAATGGCACTTGTGCAGCCTATCTCGGCACAATGTATTACTTTGGGATGACAGGCCCACCCGATATAGTAACGGCAGAAAAATGGTACGAGCGTGGCGTGAAACTGCACGATCCTATCGCCGGCTATGATCTCGGCTCCCTCTTCTCAACCGACTCCAACCATCCGCATGACATCCCCAAAGCAGTCAACCTTCTGCGCGAATCAGCCCAGGCCGGCTACGTGCCCTCCATGCATTCACTTGGACTCCTGTTGCTCAATCATCCCGAATTGGAGCAAACTACCAACGAAGCACTGATCTCGGTGCAGACCGCTGCAAGCGTCGGGGAGTGGAGATCGTCCATCCTTTTGGGCATCATCGCTCGCGATGGCAAGCTTGGTCCCGTCGACCGGAAGTCAGCGATCCTCCACTTCCAGATCGCAGTGCTTCAGGGAGGAGAACAAGTTGAGCATCTGTTGCGTCACGACATCAGCAAATTAAGTGCAGGGCTTAATACTGAGGAATGCGCATCGATCAGCTCAGCGGCGCAAGCATGGTACGCCGAACACCATGTTGTGCAGAAATTCGTTATTACAAATCCGGAGGTCACAAAATACTTCCCGTTGCCTCCGAACACCGATGTCATCAAACAGGCCTTCGCCGCCCACTCCAATTCCTGACCAACATGAGCGATCATACTCAGCAACGAAAAACAGAAAGTCGAGGTGTCCGACCTGACCTTTAAACGATGGAAACAAGATACGCATCAGCCGCTTTTCATGCATCCGGCCATTTTTGTGGGAGCAGCGGTCATGCTGGGCTGTCTCTTCGCCCTGCAGGATTGGATCAGTTCGCGCTTCTGGAACTATCACATCCATCTCGGTCTTCTCCTTCAGGCGTGGGGTGTCCAGTTCTTCCTTTGGGGCGTTTTCTGCTGGATTCTCTGGTGGACACTTAGTCCGCAAATCAACAACGCGAACCTCCGCACAATGCTCATGTTCTTTCTTCCATTGAGCGTCGCCGTCAGCGTTCTTGAAGAAATGATATGGATTGTCATCTTCCCGACACTCCCGCTCGGCCGCCCTCCGATGCCCTTCTGGCATCGTCTGGCCTTTCACCTTGATGCCGAACTGGTCGACAACATGGTCCTCTTCTGGTCGGCCTTCTTTCTCTTTCGCGGCATCAGTTACTACCAACGTTTCCGCGAAAAAGAACGAGCTGAGTCCCAATTGCAGTCTCAGCTCGTTCAGGCACAGATGCGAGCACTCCGTATGCAGCTCAATCCCCACTTTCTTTTCAATACGATGAACGGAATCTCCAGTCTCATGCGGAGTGATGTTCAAGCTGCCGATCTCATGTTGGAACAACTCAGTCGCCTCCTGCGTATCACGCTTCAGCGAGGTGACGCTCAGTTCATTACCCTTAATGATGAGATGGAGTTCATAGAGATGTACCTGGCCATGCAGGATCGAAGATTCGCAGGTCGAGTACGACAACAGATGTCGGTTGATCCTCATCTTCACGATGCCATCGTTCCAACGATGATCCTTCAGCCCATCGTCGAGAACGCTTACGCGCATGGTCTTTCCAAACTCAACTCTGACGGCCTGCTTCTTGTTGAAGCTACGTCAGATGGCTCCACACTCTGCCTTGCGGTCACCAACAACGGTCTCGGTCTGAACCCGTCGCCAAATGGGAATGGCAAAGGAGTAGGTCTGACCAATGTGCAAGATCGCCTGCGAATGCACTACGGCGACAATCACACCTTTTCCATCACCGAAATCAAAAATAATACCGTTCAGGTAATTGTTACGCTCCCTCTGCAGTTCTCCGAACGTCCAATAGAGAAATCGACAAGGTATGGTGTGTCATGATTCAGGCTGTTTTAGCAGATGATGAGGTCTTGGCACGACAGAAGCTACGCCAACTCCTTCGCGAGATACCTGAGATCGAAGTCGCCGGTGAAGGCGCAACCGCAGCAGAAACAATCGACCTGGTACGAGCCACCAAGCCCGACCTGCTCTTTCTCGATGTGCGCATGCCCGACATGGACGGCTTCGACATCGTCGGGGAGCTCTCATCCAACGGCTCCAATCCACTGCCCTGTATCATTTTTACGACCGCTTACGACCGCTACGCCCTGCGCGCCTTTGAGATCAACGCCGTAGACTACCTCCTGAAGCCCTTCACCCTTGAGCGTTTCCGTGCCGCAACCGAGCGCGCTCTACAGCAAATCAAAAGCAAGCAGCAGAACCCACAGTCGCACGCCGCAAAATCTCAGAACGGATCTCCTTACACGACTCGCATCGTCTTCAAGTCGAAGGGCCGCATCCTCTTCCTTCCAGTATCGGAGATATGCTGGATCGGCGCGGAAGAGAACTACGTACGAATCTGCACCCAGAACGAGACGCACCTGTTGCGCGAAACGATGGCCCACCTCGAAGAAAAGCTCGACCCCAGCACCTTCCTGCGCGTCCATCGTTCCTCTATCGTCAATCTCCAATATGTCAAAGAGGTTAGGCCCGAGGTCGATGGCGAATACGGCGT
>DATDHL010000271.1:0-4488 GCA_036521575.1 Edaphobacter sp.
CAGGTGCAGGAGTATCGAGGTCCACTTACTCCTGCACAGGCTTCCACGTGCTATCCGGATTGAATCGCTCCATCTTCTTGAACTCTTCCAGTGTGTTCGGCCCGAGATCCTTCTCAAAGACCACGCCGTCCTGGTTTACGACAAACGTCTTCACTCCCGACACGCGATAATCAGCCGGCGCAGCCACCAGAGCAAACCCGCCGATCATGACGCCTTCGATCACATAGTCCATCTCCCCCATATGCGCCGCAGGACCCTGCCCCTTCAGCACTTTGAAGAAGTAGCCATGAAAAGGGTCATCCCGTTTGTATCCCCGGTCGATCACCTCGGCGATCTTCTCACCCACTGGTCCATCCCAGGTGCCATCTGCGTTCTTCCACGCCAACCCATCCTGAGTCCCCGGAGTACTCACAACACGCCGTGCGTACTGATGCACGTCATACCCTTCGCGAGTCTTCAGAGCGTATTCATGCTGTGCCTCTACGAAGCCCCGGCTAAGCTCAATAGCGTCCAGCTCATTCGAGCCAATTCGCCGATACAACAACTCTCGCTCTCCCGCCTTGGCATCGAAGAACCACTTGTCGCCACTCTTCACCAGCGGCACCGGGAACGGCCATTCCTCGTTGCCCACCAGCAAAAATGCGCGCTTTCCAGTCTTCGGATCCAGGGAGATATTCTTCTTCTCACGAGCCTCGGCCACAAAATCCGCAGCGCGTTCCTTGTCCTCAGGCGTCTCGCCAGTTATGAGAATCTTGCCACCCGCAGGACCAAATATCTTCCGCAAAGCAGCTTCATCAAATGGGCTGGCCGCCGCGATCAGCGCATCCACTGCGTGCTCTGGCGAGTCGAAGGTCTCGGCCCCGGCACCAGGCGACGTGCTCTTTGTCGTTGATTGCCCCGCAAGAGCAACCGGCATCCAGACGCCGGCCAAAGCTACCGCGACGACAAGCCAGCGAACTCCAGAGAGATTTCTATTCCCAGGTATCGATTTCATCTCAGTGCTCCTCAAGATTCCTTTTCCCCTATCGACGCCGTCCACCACCACCACCGCGGCCTCCCATACTGCTGGCGCCCCGACTACTCGTCGACCGCGCACTTGATCCACTAAACCCTCCGCGTCCACCGCCAAAAGTACTTGGACTCCCGCCGCCTCCGCGCGACATATCCCGGTTTCCAACGCGCTCCGAACCACCGCCGCCGAAGCTACTACGATTCCCTCCGCCCGCGCCTCCACGATTCCCTCCGACGTCTCCGCCGCGATTGCCTGCGCCGCCCGCGCCTCCAGCACGATTGCCAGCGCCACTCCGGTCAGCGCCCGGGCGATTATTCATGCCCCCTCCCGCCTCACGATTGCTGGCCAGATTGCCGCCCTCGCGCCCAATCTGTTGCCGTGCGTTCGTCTGGCGATTCGCTAAAGAAGATCCGCCAGTCGTGCCACCAAACCGGTCCGCAGTCCCCCGATCGCCGTACGGTGTACCACCCCGATGCTCCGGATTGTGCTGCCACGCATTGTTGCCGCCTGCAGGTAGTTGCGAAGGCCGGTTGCCCCCGGCACCACCAACACCGCCAACTCCTCCAGCGCCACCAACGCCGCCAGCACCACCGACACCGCCTCTCCCTCCAACTCCCCCCGCACCACCAACTCCTCCAACTCCTCCCGCCCCGCCAACGCCACCGACACCACCAGCGCCCCCTCCGCGAGCGGGCAGTTGCGACGGCCGATTGCCCCCGTTGACCCGGTTGCCTCCGTTGATATTCGAATTGCGATTGAAGTTATTGTTGTTGTTGATCGTGATGTCATTGTTGCCGCCCCACCCGCAGCCCCAGCCCCAGCCTCCGCCCCACATTGCCCCCATCGCGACGCCGACACCAAACGAGATCGCCATTCCAGCCGCATAGTATCCCGGCGGCGGATAATAAATCGGCGGATAAGGGTACACCGGCGGCCCATAAACCACCGTCGGATTGTACGAAGGCACGTATACCACCTGCGGATTCGCCTGCTCGATGACGATGACGCTCTTGTTCTCGACCGTCTTCGTCTCCACCTTCTGCTGATCGCTCGACTTCAAATTGCCCGTACCTTGAGCCTTGGTGCGCATACGCTGCACAGCGTCCATCACATCGCTCTGCTGTGCCAGAAACGAATTACCCAGATCAGTTGTCCATTGAATGTCGTCCGACAGTCTCTTCGCCACGTCCGGTAAACCAGCCAGCGCTTGAACACTCGGATCCCACGTCTGCTTCGTGACAGCGTCAGCCAGCGCTTTGTCCTTCAATCCTTTATTCTTCTCCAGCCACTGCTCCAGCTGAACGACCTCCAGCGGATACGTCGAGGCCGCCAGCACCTGCGCCAGCATCGGGTCAGGATAGAGCGCAATCGGCGCAACCAGAGAGTCCAACTGATCCGGCGGAATCTTCGCACTTTGCTGCTGTGGTGCTGACGACGGCTGCTGCGTCTTAGCCTGCCGATACGCCATCGTGTCACCCGGCACAAGGGCAAGGACGCAGACCACCCCAATCAGACGTTGAACTCCGGCACCCCACATCCTTGATCTCGAATGCATCTCTGTCCTCCTTGCCAGTGAGACCACGACAACTCCACGTGCAGCAAAGGGCCCAATTAGTCGAGCAATCCAACAGGACGATTCATCTCACAGCGCTTCCCCTGCCGCTGTGAGGTCGGGCAACATTATCGCTCACAATTACAGGACATATCTGTTCTGTCGAAAAATAAACAGGGCGAACAAAGAGCTTAGATGCCAACTTAGCGCACGCGCGTCTTCCTCACCCCAAGTAAAATCAACAGTAAAGATGGCCAACCAACCACCCCTCACCAAGCTCCCCGAAAAGAAAACCCTCTGGGCCTGGACCCTCGGAACCTTCTTCGGCGCCGGTCTCCTCAAACCCGGCCCCGGAACCTATGGCTCCATAGCCGCCCTCCTCCTCTGGTACGGAGCAGCCCATACTCTCCATCCAACGCCCATCGCTCTAGCTATCGGCACAGCTATAGCGGCACTCACCGTCACCTTAATCGGCATCCCAGCCGCCACCATCGTTGCTCGCGAATCCGGCCGCAAAGACCCCGGCCACGTAGTCATCGACGAAGCCGCCGGCCAGCTCATCGCCCTCATCGCCATCCCCGCCGACTGGCGTCACGCCGCGCTCTCCCTCCTACTCTTTCGCGTCTTCGACATTCTCAAACCCCCACCCATCCGCCAGCTCGAGCGCCTCCCCGAAGGCACCGGCATCATGCTCGACGACGTAGCTGCCGGCATCCTCGCCCTCATTTGCGCCCAGCTAGCCCACCTCTTCTTTTAGCCCAACAAAAAAGCTCCGCGCCTATCAGCTTTTATCGCTTTTATCACCGTTACGCCTTTGCATTTGCACACCACCAGCACAACGCATACCCTAAATCCACCAATGAGCCTCTTCCACCCCACGCCCGCCGACGCACCCCATCTCGACCACCTCATCCCCACCGCAGCCATGCCCGGCGGCGAAGTCGAGATTCACGGCACTCATCTCGACCCGCACACACGCCACCTCCCACACGCCACCATCGGCGACACCTTCGCCCCCGTCACCCTTAGTCGCCCCACCCGCGCCGCCGTCCGCATCCCCGAGGGCTCCATCTCCGGCGACCTCATCCTCCACCGCAACGGAACAGCCTCCAACCCGCTGCATCTCCGCGTGGCCGTCCCCATGGCCGAAAACCTACACCCTGTTGCCAACCCCGCCGTGGACGCCGACGGCAACGTCTTCGCCACTCTCTCCGGCTCCCGCGGCCAGGCCACGCCCGTCTCCATCTTCAAAATCCAGCGCGACTTCCAGATCACTCCCTTCGTCCGCGACCTCATGAACCCCACCGGCCTCGCCTTCGACCCCGAGGGTTACCTCTACGCCAGCTCCCGCGTCGAGGGCACCGTCTACCGCATCTCCCCCGAAGGAGCCATCTCCACTTACGCCGAGGGCATGGGCATCGCCACCGGCATCGCCTTCGACCGCGACGGCAACCTTTACGTCGGCGACCGCTCCGGCACCATCTTCAAAATCAATCCCAGCCGCGAGATCTTCGTCTTCGCCACCCTCGAGCCCAGCATCGCCGCCTACCATCTGGCCTTCAACGACGCCGGAACCCTCTTCGTCTCTGGCCCCACCACCTCCAGCAACCAGGCCATCCACGCCATCGACCGCGACGGCAACACCACCGTCTTCTATCAGGGCTTAGGCCGAGCCCAGGGCCTCGCCTTCGACGTCGACGACAACCTCTACGTAGCCGCCAGCCTCCACGGCCAGCGCGGCATCATCCGCATCACGCCACGACACGAGACATCCCTGGCGGTCTCAGGCCACAACCTCGTAGGCCTCGCCTTTCTCGAAGACGGCTGCGCGGCCCTCGCCACCCGCGACGCGCTCTTCCACGTCGACCTCGGCATCGAAGGCCGCCCCCTCATCTAGTCCTTACGCGGCGATCGCCCGAACCTG
>DATDHL010000272.1:0-8319 GCA_036521575.1 Edaphobacter sp.
ACTGATCGAAGTATGGAGGCAGGAATATAATGAGAGTCGTCCTCACGCATCTCTCGATGACAGGACGCCGAGCGAGTTCGCTGGAACCTAAACAGGTCGAAGACTAACTCTGACCTTGGTACAGGAAAATTAGGCCCTTCACTCGTTGCGCTACACTAACACTCCAACCGGTACAAAAGATCGGGCACTCCATCCATGGGAGTGATTTCATGTATCGGTACTAAGTACCTTCGAGCCAGTTCTCAATAGACTCGCCGCGAACTAGACTCTATAGTCTCTCTAAGAGTCGACGGACCTGCATATAACGACTAGTGAGTACTTGTTTGAGGGGCGAACGTTATGAGCTTCGATTGCGATGCCTTTATCAGCTATACCCATATTGATAATGCGAGCCTTGTTGATGGAAGTAAAGGCTGGATTACGAATCTCCACCGCGCTCTTGAGATTCGGGTAGGACAGCTGTTGGGTGAGAAGCCTGAGATATGGCGTGACCCAAAGCTGACTGGAAATGATGTCTTCGAAAACACACTGGTAGAACAGCTCAAACGGGTCGCGGTTCTTATAACAGTGGTTTCGCCGCGTTATGTTAAGTCAGAGTGGACACGTCGAGAGTTGGTGGAGTTCTGGAAGGCTGCCGAGGCGCAAGGCGGAGTCAAATTTCATGACAAGGCGCGTATCTTCAAAGTCCTGAAGACGCCAATTCCGCGTCAGATGGATCCTCCCGAATTGCAACCGCTATTGGGTTATGAATTTTTTCACGTCGATACGGAGACAGGGCGTGTACGCGAGTTGGACGAGGTCTTCGGCGCAGAAGCTCAAAAAGATTTCTGGATGAAGCTGGATGATCTGGCGCACGATATCGCAGCTCTGCTGGAGATGTTGCAAGGGGGATTGCTGGAGGCGTTGCCGGGAGTTGCGGCCAACAAGAAGGACTCGGTGTTTCTGGCAGAAACAACAGCCGATCTTAAAGAGCAACGAGATGCGATCCGGCGAGACCTGCAGCAGCATGGTTATACGGTGCTGCCTGCGCGAGGGCTGCCGCTGGTGGCCTCCGAGATGAAGACGTCACTTGAAGAGGATTTGGCACAATGCAGAATGTCTATCCATCCGATTGGGAAAAATTATGGACTGGTTCCTGAGGGTAGCAGCGTATCTCTGCTGGAGATTCAGAACGAACTTGCGATTGAGCGAGGTAAGCACGGGGACTTTGTGCGTCTTCTGTGGATTCCTGCTGGATTGCACGTGGAAGACGAGAGGCAGGCGAAGGTCATTCAGCAGTTTAGGATGGATCCGAGAATGCAGGCAGGAGCAGACCTGCTGGAGACTTTTCTCGAAGACTTGGAAACAGTTATTCATGATCGGCTGAGGGAAGAGAAGCCCAAGATTACGCAACAAGACAGCAGTTCGGAAACTGGGGATGGGGGCCGGGGTCAAATCTACCTTATCTATGATCAGCGGGACGCTGCCATTGCATCGCTGTATGGAGACGCCTTGTTCAACCAGGGATTTGAGGTTCTTCATCCTGCGTTTGAAGGAGATGAAGCGGAGGTGCGGCAATACCACGAAGATAACTTACGAGTTTGTAATGAGGTGTTGATCTTCTTTGGGTCTGCCAATGAAGGGTGGGTTCGGCGAAAACTTAGAGAGGTGCAGAAGAGCGTCGGGTACGGCCGCACGGGGCCACTGCCGGCTATCACAATCTCATGCGTAGGAGTGAAGACTGCCGAGAAAGAGCGCTTTCGAACACACGACGCTTTAGTGATCTTTCAGATGGACGACTTTTCTTCCGACAGCTTGCTGCCGTTTCTTTCACGCTTGAAGTCCTGAGGAGGATCTGGGAACCATGTTCAATCCGTTTCCGGGTTTGCGTCCTTTCGAAGCTGATGAAGACCATCTATTCTTTGGGCGGGAGAAGGAGATCGACGAGTTGCTGCGCAGGCTTCGAGTCTGCCGCTTCATGTCGATCATCGGCACTTCCGGTAGTGGTAAATCATCGCTGGTGCGCTCGGGGTTGATTCCTTCGCTCTACGGTGGGTTCATGGTGGGCACGAACCCAAGCTGGCGGATCGCGATTATGCGCCCGGGTGAAGATCCTGTGCGGCATCTAGCAGTGGCTTTAAACTCACCTGAAGTACTTGGTGCGACCGGGGAATTAGAGGCTACGAATAGCGTGCTGCTGGAGGCGACGCTGCGGCGCGGTACCCGGGGGCTTGTCGAAGCGGTTCGTCAAGCGAGAGTACTGGGTCAGGATAACCTGCTGATTGTAGTGGACCAGTTTGAAGAGTTGTTTCGCTTTCGAAGAAACTATCAGCTTGAGAACTCCAGGAATGAAGCAGTGGCTTTCGTTAAGCTACTGCTTGAAGCCGCTCAGCAGGAAGAGCTTCCCATCTACATCGTCATTACTATGCGCTCTGACTTTATCGGAGATTGCATGGATTTTGCGGGTTTACCCGAAGCCGTAAACAGCGGTCTGTACCTTGTGCCGCGAATGACTCGAGACGAGTTGCGTTCGGCGATTACTGGGCCTGTGGCTGTTGGAGGCGGGAACATCGCGCAGAGATTAGTGCTGCGCCTGCTGAATGACTTCGGCGATGAGTACGATCAGCTTCCCATCCTGCAGCACGCTCTTATGCGAACGTGGGACTATTGGGCTCGACGAGCACCAGCGACTGACGCAATCGATATCGAGGATTACGAAGCAATCGGAACCTTTCGTCAGGCGCTGTCGATCCATGCTGAGGAGGCTTATGAAGAGACAGGCTCGGACAATGGCAAGAAGCTATCCGAGCGGATTTTCAAAGCACTGACAGATACTTTTTCCGATCGTCGAGGAATCCGTAGACCAACCTCGGTAGGAGATCTCACTGCCATCTCTGAGTCAACCGAGGTCGATGTAGTTCGAATCATTGAAATATTTCGGAGGCCGGGCCGTTCCTTCCTGATGCCGCCTGCTGACGTGCCTCTGGACAAAGGATCAATTGTAGATCTGTCGCATGAAAGTCTCATGCGGTGCTGGACGCGATTGGTTGGTTGGGCCGAGGAGGAGAGGGTCTCCGCCGAGATCTATAGTCGCCTTTCTGACGCGGCGATGTGGTTTGAAGAGGGTAGGTCTGGGCTTTGGAGGAATCCAGAGCTTGAGGTCGGACAAAAGTGGAGATTTGAGAATCGGCCGACAGCAGCTTGGGGTCAACGTTATAACTCGTCCTTCAACCAGGTAATGGGCTTTCTTGATCGTAGTGAAGAGGAATGGAAGCGTCTCAACGAAGAGAAGAGAAGGGAACGGCAGAAGAAGCTCAGACAGACTCAGTGGGCCGCCGGCATCCTGGGCTCGCTTTTTTTACTTGCGCTTTTTCTGGCTTACTTCGCATGGAAGCAAACGCATCGTGCAGAGAATAATCTTCAATTGGCGAAGAAGGCTGTGGATGAGAGTCTATCCTCGGCGGGGCGGGAGAATGGACGGGAGGCTGGAGACCTGCCGCAGGTTGAAGAATTTCGAAAGGAATTGTTAGATAAGGCTGAAGCCTTCTATACGTTATTTGCTCAGCAAAATTCTACGAATCCTAACTTGCGCAGCGAGGAGGCGCGCGCGCATTCGCGGCTGGGAGATATCAACCGCTTGATGGGGAGGAACAGAGAGGCGGTTCGTGAATACAACGAATCCATCGCTCAGTTTGCGGCTCTTGCAAAGCAATATCCTGCACAAAACGAGTTTCGTCAGGCGCTTGCCTATTCGCATAATTGGATGGGAGAGACGATCCGCGATGCGTTGGATAAGAGATCAGATTTGAATTTGACTAGCTCTGATGCCGAGAAGGAATACAGCGAAGCAATTCATCTACAGGAAGAGTTGCATAAGCAGGAACCGACTAATGCTCTCTATCAGCAGGAGTTCGCACGGACTTACTACAATCGGGGAATTATTCGTTATGGCATGCATGCTGGCGATGGAATGCGGTCTGATTTTCGTAAAGCTATCGAGTTACTCGAACCTTTAATTTCGAAGGCTCAATCCGCGGTGGATGTAAGTGAAAATCCTGATCCTGCTCAAGATCTTGCGAGGGTCTACAATAACTATGCGATTGTGGTCAGCAGCACGGGTCAAACCACAGAAGCTCAGGACTTTTACGAGAAGGCGATCGCACTTACCGAAAAACTGGTCCAGAAGAGGCCGGAGAATCGGGAGTATAAGGTGGAACTCGCTCAGTATTGCAGTAACGAAGCCAGGATGTTGGCGGACGCGGGTGAATCTCGTCTTACGGAAGCGAGAAGCCAGCGCGCCCTGGCGCTTATAGAAGAATTGACGGAGCCGACGCCGTCGCTTTCTATAAAGATGGTCCAAGCGCTTCAGTTAAGAGGACAGCTGCTTCGTCCGCATGATCCAGCGGAAGCGAAGACGTTGACGGACCAGGCATTTGATCTGTTGAGAAACATCGACGAAAGAAGCGCAAACAACACTTCTCCATTCAGCGCGCTTTATATGAATATTGGAGTTAATTATCTTGAACTCGCCCAGGATGATCTTGAACGTGGTGACAGAACTGACGCAAAAACTGCACTTACTTATCTAACTGCGATACTGTCTCACTTATCACCAGAGGACAAGCAGATCCTTATTGAGCCTTACAAAAACATACAGGGGAAACTATCTGCAGGGCCGAACAGACACTAGAACGGACTTCCATCTTTAGAGGGGTTTCCAATGCGACTATCGGTTTTCAAGTTGTCTTCACTGCTATTTGTCTTGGCGTTCTCTGCTCCCGCAATTGGGGCTCAAGACCAACATCCTCAGACACCGCAGACTGGTATCGAATCGCCTGCGTCGTCTCTCTCTGACAAGCCTTATTCCATTGCGGAATATCGCGCTGCTTCTCTCTTCGATCATGGCGGTTCGCTTAATTATCCTCAGAGACTGAATCTGTATTTGTTTCAGACTTCTACCAATCCTCCTAAGCCTGCTAAGCTTCCCGTCGAAAAGATCAGGAGGACGGCGATTGATCCCAGCATGGTTGGATACATTGATAATGCTGTTGTTCATTCGGAGGTGCGGGTCCGTTTTGATGCAGCTATGGACGATACGACTCCCGACCGGGCTGAGTTTTTTTATGCGAAATGCGGTTGCTATGCGTTTCTGCCTGCCAGCACTGGTGCGCAAGACCTTCGGACGCCTGGGCCGGGGGTGGCCCCCCCTGTTGGTATTCCCAGGGCGGTCAACTTCCAGCAGCTTTACTTCTATGGCGAATATTCGCCTCATCCTCACTTCTCGCTGTTTATGCAGCTTCCTTTTAGATGGCTTCAGGCGCAGTCTTTGCCTGGTGTAGCGCAGGCTTTCCCCAACGCCGGCGGATTCAGTGATGTGCAACTTGGGCTCAAATTTGCGGCGCTTGCTTCAGCCCGCCACTACCTGACATTTCAGTTTCGGGCTTACACGCCTACCGGGGATGCCGGGGTGGGGTTGGGGACTCATCACTATAGTGTGGAGCCGTCTCTTCTGTACTATCAGCGGCTCTCGGAGCGGACTTCTGTGGAAGCCGAGGTTGGGGATACGCATCCGCTGGGGAGCTCTTCCGGGGTTCCTACCAATACTTCCCATGGGTTTGCGGGGGACGTGTTCTTCTATGGGGTTGGACCAAGTTACCAGTTCGTGCGTGGTGAGCAGTTTGGCATGGCGGGAGTCCTCGAGGTCGTGGGATGGAACGTTCGCAGTGGCTATGTCACCGGGCCAGCGAATGCTAGTACGGCGGGCGTGAACATTGTGAATATGAAGGTTGGTCCGCGCATGTCGTTTGGAGCGCATCATTCCTTGTATATCGGATATGGGATTGGGCTGACGTCGTCGAAGTGGTATCGGCAGATCTTCAGGACAGAGTATCGCTATTCATTTTGATCTCCAGGAGCGGTGTCTTTATGAGCCAGGAAGTTGTTACCACAGGTCCCATCATCGAGCGGTTGGAAGAGCAGATTGCATGGTATGACCGGAAGAGTATGTGGAATCAGCGCGTCTACAAGCGGATCAAGGTGATCGAGATTCTGTCTGCGGCGACGATTCCTCTGATTGCTGCCTTGCCTATCCCCGACTACAAGGCGATTATTACGGGCTGCCTTGGCGTTCTGATCACGGTGCTTGAAGGGCTGCTGCACCTTAATCAGTACCAACAGAACTGGATTACGTACCGGTCCACTTGCGAGGCTCTCAAGCATGAAAAGTACGTCTATCTGGGGAGAGCGTCTCCGTATGCGGGTGTAGCGGACGCGTATGCTTTGCTAGCCGAGCGAATTGAATCACTGGTCTCGCAGGAGCATGCCAAATGGGCGTCCGCGCAGACGCAGGGGAACAAGAGCTCCGAGCCGGTCCTCTAAAGTGTTGCTGATACTCCCCCTCCGTACTTTAGGTCCTAAAGTCCTAGAAACAAATGACATAGGTCCGGACTTAGGTCGGGGTCTATATCAGAAAGGAAGAGCCCGGCTTTCGCCAGGCTTCTCCTTTTCTCTTAGGTTAAGTTTATCAAGGGCGTCAAGCGCTTTGATGTGGAAAAGAGGCGATCCTATTGCACCTGTAGGGTGGCGTGCAGTGGGAGGTCGTGGGAGGATGTTCCGGCCGTTACTTTGTAGTCGCCGGGGAGGAGTTGCCATGCATTTTTGTCGGTGTCGAAGACCGAGAGGTAGAGCGGGTTGAGCGGCAGGGTTACGTCCTTCGATTCGCCGGGAGCCAGCTTGACTCGCTGCCAAGCTACGAGGCGCTTGTAGTTCTCGTTGGCCGTGGACGGTAGGGCAGCGTAGACCTGAGCGATCTCGGTTCCTTCCTGGTGGCCAGTGTTGCGTACGGTGAAGTGGACGGTGCGCTGGGCGTTGTCCACATTGAGGCCGGAGTAGGCGAAGGTGGTGTAGGACAAGCCGTAGCCGAAGGGGAAAAGGGGCTGCTTGTTTGTCGCGTCGAACCACTTATAGCCAACCTTTGCGCCCTCTGTGTACTTGAGGTCGAAGGGGCCTACCTGGCGATGCTGATCGTCGGAGACGACCTTGCCAGAGTGCTCGAGTCCGGGAACGATGGGATGGGGAAGATCGGCCTCGGTTTTGGCGAAGGTGACAGGGAGTTTGCCGGAGGGGTTGACGTCGCCGAAGAGGATGTTGGAGAGCGCCTGGGCACCGCCGATGCCGGGGTACCAGGTTTCGACGATGCCTTTGACGCGGTCTGCCCAAGGCATGCTGACGGGGCCACCGGTCTCGAGGACGACGATGGTGTTCGGGTTTGCGGCTGCTACGGCCTCAATGAGGGCGTCCTGGTTGTGTGGCAGGGAGAGTGTGGGGGAGTCGTGGCCCTCGCTCATCCACTGGGTGACGAAGACGATGGCTACGCTGGAGTTTTTGGCTAGTTGCGCGCCGGCTGCAGTGTCTTCTCCGCTGTTGAACCGGATGTTGGCGTGCGGGGCTTTGGCGCTGATGTATTTGAGGGGCGATGAGGGGAAGTAGACGGGCTTGCCCCAGATGGAGCCGCCGGGTTTGTGATCGACGGCGTCGCCGCCGGGCGAGTCGACCTGTGCGGAGCCTCCGCCAGAGAGGATGCCTACGTCGGCATGGCCGCCGATGAGGGCGATGGAGGGGGTGGAGGACTTGAGTGGGAGGAGGTTGTCCTGATTCTTGAGGAGGACGATGCTCTCTTCGGCGATGTGCTGGGCGTCTTCGAGGCCGCGGAAGGGGTCGACTACGGTGCGGACTGGTGGGTCGTCGATGACGCCTGCGTCGAACATGCTGCGGAGGATACGGTGCACCATGTCATCGAGGCGTGCCTGGGGAACTTGTCCATCTTCGACAGCTTTCTTCAGGGGAGCGCCGAAGTGGTTGTCGTCGCCGGGCATCTCCTGATCGAGGCCAGTGAGGGCTGCTTTGACGGTGCTGTGGGTTGCGGCCCAGTCGGAGACGACCCAGCCCTTGAACTTGAAGTCCTTCTTGAGGACTTGATTGAGGAGGTAGTCGTTTTCGCAGGCCCAGTCACCTTCGTAGAGGTTGTAGGAGCACATGACGGCGGAGGGGTCGGAGATGCCGATGGCGATCTCGAAGGCGAGGAGGTCGGACTCGCGCATGGCCTTTTTGTCGAGCTGCGTGTTGACGACGTTGCGTCCGGTCTCCTGATCGTTCATGGCGTAGTGCTTGATGTCGCTGAGGATGTGCTGGGACTTGACGCCCTTCATGAGGTTGCCGGTCATGATTCCGGCCAGGACTGGGTCTTCGCCCGCGTACTCGAAGTTGCGGCCGTTGCGCGGCTCGCGCATGATATCGACGCCGCCGCCGATGGACATGTTGGAGCCCCAGGCGCGGAGTTCG
>DATDHL010000273.1:0-8966 GCA_036521575.1 Edaphobacter sp.
CTTCCAGGGTAGCCAATATTGACTGCCCAGGAAGCGGTTGTCGCCAGCGGCCTGCATGAAGGCGTCGATGGTGCGATCGAACTCCAGGGCGAAGTGGCTGTGGATGGGATCGGGAACGGTGGCGATGATGGCGCGGACGTCGGGCTGGTGATCGATATCTGGCGGGGGAATGCCCCAGTCATTGCTTGCGCACTCAGCTTTCTCGGTGGATGCGAGTGCGGCCAAGTCCGCTTGGGTGGCGGGTTGTTTAGAGGGGATGATGGCTTCCGGAGGCTTTTGCGGGGGAGGCTCCTTCCATCGGGCAGCGCTCCAGTAGCTGCAGGAGGCGAGCCAGGGGCCGTCGGCGGTGATTGCGGATTGTGCCGCGGTAGGCTGTGATTTGTTGGATGAGCTTCCGTCGCGGCTCATGGTGGCGTGGAACATGGCTCCGGCCAACGCTGCTGCGCCGATGCCGGCGGCTCCAAGTCCTCGCTTCATCTCCATGGGTTCGCTCGCATGGGTATGTCCCTTGATGATTCCGAATACGGGGCCCGACTGCGATAAAAAGATCTAGCCGTTGGTGGAGCGAAGTTTAGCACAGGTAAACCGTGCGGGCATGAGTCCTTCGTTTGGTTCGAGACTGCGGCCAAGTGCTACCAGGCGTGATGGAAGCCATCCTTTTGGGTGAGGTGGAGTTCGGTCTTGAAGAGATCGCTGAGCTGGGTAGCGGTGAGGAGTTCGGACTTGGGCCCGTCGGCTACGATGCGGCCTTCTTTCATCATGAGGATTCGATCGATCTCGGGGATGATATCGGAGACATGGTGGGTGATGAGGAGTATGCCAGTTCCCTGCTGCGCGAGGCGGCGGAGGAGAGTCCGAAGATCCCGCTGGGCAGCAAGGTCGAGCGCGTTGGAGGGCTCGTCAAGGAGGAGCATCTGGCGGTCTGTGCCGGTGCTCGACGAGCCTACGAGGGCACGTCCGATCATGATGCGGCGCTGTTGGCCGGCTGACATTTCACCTACAAGCTTGTTAGCGAGAGGAATGGCGTCGATTTGTTCGAGGGCTTCGTCGGCGCGGGCGCGCATGGCTTCGGTAACGGTGAGGTTGGGCCAGAGGGTTGAGCTCGAAAAAAATCCGGTGAGGACGGCGTCGCGACCGGTCGTGGTGAGGGTTTGGCGACCGGGGAGTTCGGGGGATACTATGCCGAGGCGCTTCTTAAGCTCGGTAAGGTCCCAACGCTCGCGACCGAAGATGCTGACGGCGGTGTCCGGCTGGGCGATGGGGTAGCACTCGCAGGTGATGGTCTTGATGAGGGTCGATTTGCCGCAGCCGTTGGGGCCGAGGATGACAATGTGCTCTCCGGCGTTGACCGAGAGGTTGATATCGTGGAGGACGATATTTTCGCCGCGGGCTACGTTGACATGGGCCAGATGCAGAAAGGGAGGCATGCTCAAAATAGTTTACGGCTGGCGGATATTCTCTAGTGGACGGGATTGACCGTTGAACCTCAAGACCAACTCTCGTGCGCGACTGTCGCAGCCTGTGGCAAACGGAAAACCCGCTGTCGTCACGCTAGACAGCGGGTATCAAGAGACACTAGCGTGCCGGTGAAAAGCGGAACTGGTCGCGGAGCTGAATAGAAGCGATAACGGCGAGAGCAAGCAAGGCGGGCGAAAACAATAGATACATAACAGTTCTCCTATTTACGAAATGTGAAATTAAGTCAGCTGCTGTTTGCGTTGTCGGCGAACCGTGCCAGCTATCTCCACCATTTGCAAATAAGCGGCCATACCGCAAAACTCTGCATATTCGACAAAGAACCGTGATTTCTTGCGAAATTGAACCAGTGAACTGACGCAAGGGCCTCCATGCAGGGCAAAACGATTGCCCTCACAAGGCAAAAGTTTTCTCTCGGCTATAACTTGCGAACCCCACGACGTCCCCATGCCGACTCCGCCCCGCAAAAAAGACAAGCCAGGCAAAATGCCTGGCTTGTTTACAACTTAAAACGAACGATCTTTAACGAGAAAACCGAAATTGATCGCGAATCTGGATAAGAGCAATAACGGTGAGAGCTGCGAAGGCAGGCGTGAAAAAGAGATACATGGTGGTTCCCCTTTGCGAAAGATGAAATGTACTTCAGTGCTGCCTTTGTTCCCCCGCTGCTAGGGGCTGGTACACCCCCGGCAACAAGCTCTACAGAATTTCGCTCCCACGAAATCACAACTCGGGAAGTCTCCATCCTTGTTACCACACGCCGGAGTTCGTTTAGACCCCTTGCATCGTAACCACTTTGATTACATGTTGATACACGACGTTGTCAGCAAATAAGCGGCCATTCTCTAATTATGGGGATTTCAGGGAAGAATCGCGGTTTTTGACCCGGGCGATGAAGTGACTATGCAACCTCAGGCGCATTTTGGGAAAAACATTACCCTCACCCTGAGGGCAACGATTTTCCCTCACGTCTGCAATTTGCACGCGATGCCGTGTCCCGTCGGGCAGACGAATGCGACCGCTTTTAGATGATGAATGTCAGAGAAGAAAGTGCATCTGGAGCGAAAGCTAACCGCCCAGGGGAAACTTAGACGGTAACGGTAAACGTGTCCTCGCTCCGTGTTACGGCGCGATACATAGTGTCCCGCTCGAACGGCTCTCGCCCAGCTTCAGTAATCAGCCGGACCAGATCCTTCCTTCGCATGCCCTGCGGAGTCGTTGCACCAGCATCGTGGTAGATCTTCTCCTCGACCACCGTGCCGTCAATATCATCGGCGCCGAACCGCAGCGAGATCTGTGCCATCTTCGGCGAGACCATCTGCCAGTAGCTCTTGATGTGCGAAAAGTTGTCCAACATCAGCCGGCCCACAGCAATCTGCTTCATATCGAGCATGCCGGTGGTTCGCGGGATGTGCGCGAGGGCCGTATTGTCCGGATGAAACGCCAGCGGGATAAATGTCTGGAACCCGCCTGTCTCATCCTGCACTGCCCGAAGCTTCAATAGATGATCGACGCGGTCTTCGTCGTTCTCTACGTGTCCATAGAGCATGGTCGCGTTCGACCGCAGCCCGATCTTGTGCGCCGTCCGCGCCGTATCCAGCCATTCGCTACCGTCGATCTTGTGGTCGCAGATGATGTGCCGGATCCGGTCGGCAAAGATCTCCGCGCCCCCTCCCGGCAACGAGTCAACACCGGCTTCCTTCATCCGCTCCAGCGTCTGGGCGATCGTCATCTTGCCCCGTTTGGCCAGGAACGCAACCTCGACCATCGTGAACGCCTTGATGTGCACTTTCGGAAACCGCTCCTTCAATCCGCGCACCAGGTCCATGAAGTACTCAAAGGGAAGGTCAGGATGCAGTCCGCCGACGATATGGAACTCGGTCACAGCCTCCGTATAACCAGAGGCGGCGGTCTCCCACGCCTCCTCCAGAGCCATCGTGTACGTTCCCGCGTCGCCCTTCTTGCGTCCGAACGCGCACAGCCTGCACGACGCCACGCAAACGTTGGTCGGATTGATATGCCGGTTCACATTGAAGTAAGCCGTGTTCCCGTGCAGCCTCTCGCGCACGAGATTCGCCAGCCAGCCCACCGCCAGGATGTCGCCGCTGCGATAGAGCGCCAGACCGTCCTCAAAGCTGAGCCGCTCCCCCACCTCCACCTTCGCCGCAATCGGCAAAAGCGTCTTATCGTCTGTCTGGAAGGAGTGTCGTGGCCGCGCGCTCGTCGATTCAAAACTCATATTACGATTCTATCCTTCGCAACGATCCTGTGAGTCCCTCAGTGCCCCGACGAGTCCACCGAATTCACCATCTCCGGTTGAATCACGACACCATCAAACAACGTCGCGCCTACCAGGTGATTTCCTACTGGACGCACGAGCTTCAGATTCCACCCGCTATTCCAGTAACTGATCTTCTTGTCGGGAAGATGAGCTGCAAACACGAACGTCGTGGAGCTGTTGCCGGTAACCAACACCCGCTCTCCGCGCTCATCGTAGAAGAGGCTGTTGACGTCTCGGATATAAAGGTTCGTCACCGAATGCCAGGTCGCGCCCTTGTCATCCGAGTTATAAACACCCTCGCGACCGCCTATCCAAAGACCGCCAAAGCCGTCCACAGCAACACTAGCAGCCTGCGTCAGCTCTGCCGGAGGCTTCACCGGTACCCACGTCAAACCGCCATCGGCGCTCAGCACCGCACTCCGTAAATTAGCCGCAAAGATCAGCGATTTCGCAGCCGAGACAAAGTACCACTCCTGCCCGTCAGCATTGTTAGCCAGCGTCCAACTCGTACCGGCTGTCCCGCTTTTCAGTATTCCGGCCGAAGTCGCGGCATACATCGTGTCCCCATCGCGAGCAAATCCAAAAACAGTCCCATCAAATACCTTCGGAGGCGCAGCCTTTGCCGTCGTACGATTCGCCCCTACACTGCTCGATGCGGTCTTACCTGCTGCACCAGTCTTCCTGCCGCCCGGAGTCGCAGGCTTCTTTGCCGGAGAAACAGCTGGAGGGCTTGTCACCGGCAACGCCAAGTACACCTGGTCGACCTTGCTCCAGAACTCGCCTGTAAGCCGATAGATCCCGTGGCGAGTACCAGCCAGAATCGCCCCATCCGAGGCCTGCCCCAGGCTGAAGACATCATGTTTTTCCAACCCGCCGCTCTTCTGCGTCCAAGTCAGCCCGCCGTCGTTGCTGACGAATACTCCGCCCCACGCCTTGTCGTTCACCACGCCGACATAAATCGTCGAAGGTCGCCCCATATCCCCTATATACGACGTAATCTGCCGCGCCGAAAACCCATTGTTCGTTTGTTGAAACGAGTAGCCGCCATCGTTGCTGACCAGCACGCCGCCCCGATCAGTCGCCAGTAGAATTCGATTCGAGTCGGCCGGATTCACGTACACGTCATTGACGATCAACTCAGGCCCGGTCGTGCGTGCCCACGCCTTGCCGGAATCTCCGGTCCGGTACAGCCCTTCCGTCGTGCCGGCAAAGACGATATTCAGGTTTGACGGATCCTGCATCAACACTCTTGTCCGGCGCGCTGTTGAGGGAATCCCCTGGATCTTCTGAAACTTCTCCCCGGCATTCTCGCTCTTGTAGATGCCTGAACACGCGCTGATGTAGACCACATTCGGGTCTTTCGGATCCACAATGATCGAGAAGACGTCAGAGTCATCGATCACACCTTCCTTGATGTTGGCCCAATGCGCTCCCCCATCCGTCGTCTTCCACGGGAGATGCCATGTCCCCGCATAGATGATCTGCGGATTCTTGGGATCAATCGCAACGGATTCCACCTCATGCAGTTCCTGACTCCCCTCGGGACTAATCAGACGCCAGTGGAGCCCGCCATCGGTTGAACGATATACGCCCTTCAGCGTGCCCGCTATCACGGTCTGCGGGTCCGATGGCGCACTCGCAAGCGCCCGAATGGACTGGCCCTTCAACTCTGCTGGAGCACTCCACGTCACGCCCGCATCATCGCTGATATATAACCCGCCATCATTACTGCTCAACACCCACGCGCCAACCAGGATCCGTCCAGGCTTCGCCGCGTCCAGGACGATTGAATCCAGCACGAGATCGTCACGCTTCCCTACTCTGGCAAGACGCTTCCAGTCCGCACCACCGTTACGTGATTCGTAAATCCATCCGATAGCCGTTCCCAGGTAAAGGTGCATCCTGTCGTGTGGATCGGCAGCAAACGCCCTTGCATCTCCCCCGTTGGGTCCAAACGGCAGCCAGTCGACCGCCTTTGCCCGAAGGCAGGTTAGGGCAAGAACCAGGGCAAGCAGAAAGGCTTGAGATCTATAGTGTCGAGTAAACATATTCCTTCAGTCCGCAGCTTGGTTTAAGCATAAACCGAACGCAACCGGCCGTCAGGAGCATTCAACAGAAAGGCTGACTGGGTAGATCCCCAGTCAGCCTTTACCGTCACTGCCAGTTCTAGTTACTTCTTGTGGCGCCGGGCGGGTGCCGACCGAGGTACAGCCTTCACTGCGCTCTCATCCACAGGGGTTAGGCCGGTCTGGTCAAGTGTTGCACCAGTCGGAATCAGCGTCGAGGCTACGGTCTGACCGTCTTGCGAACCGGTGAAGACCGAGATACGGCTTGCATCAACACCCTTTTCTGTTACCAGGTAAGACTTCGTGTTGACTGCACGTGCTGACGCTGCCGCGCTGCCTGCCTTCTCGCTGCTGCTCGCGTTGCCGATAATGGCAAGCTTCGCATCAGACGAGCGCTGCATGTTGAGGGCGATATCGTCAAGGCAAGCCTTGGCTTCGTTATCGACTCGGGTCGGCCGTCTCTTGTCACGATCGAAGGTGATCGAGCAGAGGCTGGTCGTCGTCACCGCTGGCGGAGGCGCTGGCGCAACCACCGTGACGGTCGTCGTGCACGAAGCAGACTGGCCCTTGTCGTCAACCACGTTCGCAGTCACCGTAATGGTTCCCGGCGCTGCCCCGGTCGTATTCAGAGTCGCCGTGGAGGTCGTACCGCTGATCGCACCAGCCGTTGAGCTATAGCTGTACGTCAGAGGACGGTTCTGCGGGCTCACGCCATTCGCCGTAATCGTCGAGGAGTCTCCAGGAGATACCGTCGAAGGATTCGCCGAGCAGCCAATCGTCGGCGGCTGGAAGGCCTGGATCGTGAATGGTGCCGAGCAGTCAGCGCTCTCACCCGGACGATTGCCTTCAGTCACGTGTCCCTTGGCGGTATAGCTGCCAGGAGCCGCGTTCTTCGTATCGATGTTGGCAACGTTGGAGGTTCCCGAGATCGTACCGCCATCCGTCGTCCAGCTGTAAGTGGCGGTCCGCTTCGGATTCAGATTTAACGCTGTTCCAGTGACCGTCAAAGGATCACCCGGGAAAGCAGTCGAAGGCGAGACCGAGCAGCTGAAGGTCACAGGAGGAGGAGGAATGATGTGGCCGAAGTGCGTCACAATACCGGAGCTCAACTCAACACCGTTCAGGTTCGCACGTCCCCCCGTGATACCAGTCGTCGGTACCGCCGTAAACGGTCCAAAGTTAGCATGAATATAGCGAAAATCAGCCTGGAACAAGCGAAGCGAGAAGCGATTGCTCATCCATGGAATGTCATAATCCATTCCACCGCCAACATTCAGCGTCGGGCCCCACGTACTAGGATTGTAAGAAACGTTCCGGGAGTTCGGTCCGTCAAGGCTTGCGGCTCCGGCACCTGCATGGGCAAACAGTGTGAAATTCTGCATCGGCGCGCGGAAGATCGGACCGCCCGAGATCGCATACATATCATTGTTTCTGCCGTTCGGATGAGCCGCGTAGATAATCTCTCCGCCGAAATACTTGTTGAAGTAGTACGCTCCGCTGCCTATCGCACCCACATCAATGGAAGAGTAGCTGATGCCGGCAGGCTTCAACTGCCCATGGGCTCCCCAGTAGGAATAGCCCGTGAATATGTCGACGCGCGAAGGGTTAACGCCCACAGGGGCGGCTGTGCTGGGAGTCTGCGCACCCAGACTCGCGACTCCAAGACTGACTGCACATGCAGCCAGTACGAACCGGCCAAAATGACGTAACGGGCTATAAACCATAAGACTTCCTCCGCTCAAAATTCTTCAAGTGATGTGAGCTTCTAAAATTAGCTCGATTATGTTGTTTCGATTCAGTAAAGCTTACCGCAGTTGCTAACCGTATCGGTAAAAAAATACTCTCTTGCAACTATATTTTCAATACTTTACCAGTCAGATACCCCAAACTGCACTGGGAAGAACCTTCCCAGTTACCAATCCCCCAAACCCATTAGTCCAGATTCAGCGTCTTTCTGAGCGAGCCTCGCTCATGCTGAATCTTCTCCTGCAACAGCGTAATTGCATACAAAAGCTGCTCTGGCCGTGGCGGACAACCTGGAACATAAATGTCGACAGGAATCACCTGATTGACCCCTTGCAACAGGGCATAGTTGTTGAAAACCCCGCCCGAAGTCGCGCACGCACCCATCGAGATCACCCACTTCGGCTCGGGCATCTGCTCGTAGAGCCGCCGGATCACCGGCGCCATCTTTTGCGAGACGCGCCCTGCAATGATCATCAGATCGCTCTGTCTGGGTGATGGACGAAACACCTCGGCTCCAAACCGTGCGATATCGTAACGTGATCCACCCATCGACATCATCTCGATGGCGCAGCAGGCCAGGCCAAAAGTCATCGGCCAGATCGAGTTCTTCCTCACCCAGTTGATCGCTGCATCCACCGATGCCAGAACGATCCCTTCCGGCTGGTCATATCCCCAGCTGACCTCTCTCAGCTTCTCGCGGTTCTTGCCAAAGCTATCCAGGCTACCAAAAAGGTAGCGGTCATCTTTCTGCGGGACTGTCGTAGGACGCCCGTTGCTCGTCGTTTCGTCTGCAGCTGTAGTCATATCACTAATATAGAACCGATCTCCATCGGAAACGAATTTCCGTTTCTACCAGTAATAGATTGGCCCGGGAACATGTATTTGGATGCAACTCTCCGCAATAGGTTGGCTGCCAGTTACATACAGGAATTCCGCTCCAGCCGGATTTCCTTATCCGTCCGAAACCCCGCCGGGAGCTCAAAGCTTATCCGAAACCGCATCCACGTCACCTTCCCCAGCGGCGTTGCCTTGCCATTGGCGAGCTGCTCTATCTGGTGCGCAGTCGTGGTGAAGTGCAAAGCTACCATGGCCGCCGCCCTCGTCTGGTCTGCCACCCCCGGAACCACATGTGCATCCAGAATCTCCAGTCGACCCTGTGGAGCCCGGTTCACCAGTTCCGCCAGCCGCTCCTTCACCCCCTCGGACGGGACCGCAGAGGCCCTGTACTCGCCGTACACCTCAGCTAACTGCCCGAAACTCTGGCCATCAGCCGCAAACCGGAACTCTCGCGGATTCCACCCGACCGCATCCTGTGCCCGAAAGCTGAAATCCGTGCTGATTAACAACGGACTTACCGACTGATAAGGCGGCGTAGCCAGCTCTGCATAGTCATGCGC
>DATDHL010000274.1:0-2696 GCA_036521575.1 Edaphobacter sp.
CCAGAGGAACACTTGACCGTCGACCAGTGCGACGAACTCGCGAAAGCACTGCGTGAAGATGCTGCTTGCTTACCGCACGGACTGGAGAGGGAGAAGCTGTTGCAGCTGGCGCAGGGCTACCGCCTCCTTGCCGACATGAAAGAACTGTTTTTAATAAAGTGAATTGACCGCGTCCAATGCGCCAATGATGTCGGATGTTGTTGAGGGTTTCGGATGCCGGCCGATCGCAGCGATGCGGCTTGCACGGTGGCCGGGCCGAGTAGATGAGGATGTTGCCATCCTCATCCCTCACAGTCCCGGATGTGCAGCTTTCCCGCTTCCGGTTCTTCATGGAAGAGTTTCGCTCGCGAAGGTGTAGCGGTGGACGATCCGGGCTGCAGGCAGTGGGTGACGCTTTCGGAGCGCAGTGAATTGGTTCCAATGGAGCCGACTCCCGCGATCCCGCCGCGACAACCATTTCTGCCAAATCCTCGCGACCTGATGGGCGTACCAGCTTAGCCGTCGAAAGTTGCCCGTAATGCCGTAGTAGGCATAGTGGCCCCGCATCATCGCGGTCAAATGGGCGTGCTGGTCGGGGATGGACAGATGCCGGTTGCGCCGACACCAATCCGTAACCGTCGCCAGCGCTCGGGCGTAACGGTTCTTAGCCGTTACTTGTCGCACCACATTCTTGCCTGCCCGCGACTTACCCCAAATGTGGGTGAAGCCGAGGAAGGTGAACGAGGTACCGTCCGTCTCCGGATGGTCAGTCCCATTTGGTCGGTTGTTGCGGAAATCAACGAAGCGCGTCTTGTCGGGATGGAGTGTGAGTCCATATCGTGCAAGACGCTTGCCCAATACGCCGAGGACCCGCTTGGCATCGAGGAACTCCTCGAACGCCATCACGGCATCATCGGCGAACCGAACAAGAGTACATCTCCCCTTGAGCCGTGGACGCACTTCGAGCTCGAACCATTCGTCCAGCACGTGGTGCAGGAAAATGTTCGAGAGGCAAGGTGAGATCACACCGCCTTGTGGGGAACCTTCGGTCGCGTGGCGCAGGAGGCCATCTTCCAGGACGCCCGCTTTCAGCCACTTATCAATCATCCGTCGGATGACACCATCCGTGACTCGCTGGTCAAGAAAGTCTCGAAGCTGTGAGTGCGGTATCGAATCGAAGTATTTTACGATGTCGATATCTATCACCCACCGTAGTCCTTGGCCCATGACGGCAGTATGCAGAGACTGCAATGCCTGATGAGCCGAGCGACCGGGCCGGAAGCCGAATGAGCAGGGAAGGAAATCCTGCTCATACACCGCCTCGAGCACCATGACGATTGCCCTCTGCGCCAATTTGTCTTCGAAGGTCGGGATGCCAAGCGGCCGACGCGAACCATCCGCTTTCGGAATATATGTCCTCCGCACTGGCGGCGCTTTGTAGCGGCCGGACTTGATGCGATCCAGGAGATCCAAGAGATTGGCTTCCAGGTTTTTCGCATAGTCGGCCGCCGTCACACCGTCGATGCCAGGAGCACCATCCTTGCGGGTGAGCCGGTAGGCTTCTTTCATCCATTCCAAATCGATGACGTGGTGCAGCGAAGACAGCGCCACTCCTCGTTTCGTTCTTGCCAGTTCAGCTATCCGTTGTCGTTTCGTGGACAGGTTTGTGAGACTCAGGGTCCTCTCCCGTGTTTCTCGTCAACGATTCTCTTCTCATGACACCCCTCTTCCCTCGATCGGGTCCCGGTGAGTCCGGTTCCCCGATGTCACAGGTCATATTGAGGTGCTACGACTTCCCGGCCCGCATCCCCGGTCACTTATTGGTTTCGCTTCCGGGGTCCACGCTACCCTCCTCGGTTCGTGTCTCGCAGCTTGCGCTCGCGCTCCCGGAAGGTCGGAGGGGCCTTCCGGGCCAGGGTCAATGTTCAACCGGCGACCCAATTGCCGGCTGCTCTCGCGTGGGCGTGAGCTCCCAGGTTCCCAGGCGGTCCATCCTGTGCCTTTGCCTCGGTCTGCGACCCCGGCCGAATCGACGATTCCTCACCTATTGACGGTTTCATCGATGCTGCCCCCACTCGGACGACAGTGAAGGCTTCAGCGTTCTGGTTATTTCGGGGCTATCGCGGGGCTTCAGCACCTGCTGCCTACGCTTCACGAATGGTGTTGCCACCATCCATGCAAGGCTCGCTTCCGGCTGGCTGGCTCGCCTTTACCGGGAGGGAGTTAAACCCTCTGGATCGCGATGAAGGGTTTCAGATCACATCATCATCCTCCCTCCCTGGACTTTTCCTGGCGCAACATCCGCAAACCTTCACAAAACCGGAAGTCGGCCCGTTTACTCGATCACTTTGTCAGCCAGCGCGAGCAACTTCGCTGGAATTTCATGTCTGAGTGCTTTGGCGGTCTTGAGGTTAATTGCCGGCTGGTACTTTGTCGGTGCCTGCGCTGGCAGATTGGCAGGTTTCTCGCCTTTGAAGATGTATCGAGGCGTTGTTGCAGAGCAAGACTTCGATGATCACCCCATCGACGGCTACCATTCGTCGTACACCCATTCCTTTGGGATTCGAGGCCTCGCTCTCGCGTACGGAAACCGAAGCGTCCGCTCGGGCTTGCGCAAGGTCGGAGTCGGCTGCGTCGGAGGCGGTGACGTCTTGGGCAGGTTCTGCTCGGAAACCCTCGCGAGCACGCGTTTTATCTCTTCCTGGCTCGCCTTGAGC
>DATDHL010000275.1:0-4619 GCA_036521575.1 Edaphobacter sp.
ACTCCCACCCAGCGTAACCGTCCCGGACAGAGCTATCTCCTCGCTCACACCTGGAACATCACGCCTACCCTCATCAATCAGGCGCAGGTCAACTTCAGCTGGGCCGCCCAGCGTATTCCTCCTTATGGCGTCAACTGGCAGCGCTCCACCTATGGCTTCCAGTTCAACCGTCTCTATCCTGGCGGCGGATCCTACCCTACCGGCATTCCCAAGGCAACGATCACCAGCTACGCACCATTCCAGGGTCCCAACTTTGCACTCAAGTCGCCAACAACCGATATCGAGGTTGGTGATTCGATCTCGTTCATCAAGGGCAACCACCTCATCAAGGCTGGCGTTATCGTCATTCGCGATCGCGTCGACCAGAATGGCCGTCCCTACTACACAGGCAACGTCAACTTCACCACCGGCAACAATCCCAATACCACCGGCAATGCCATGGCAGATGCTCTGCTCGGCAACTTCCAGAGCTACTCCGAAGCAAGCTCCGATCCAACAGGCCACTTCCGCTTCACGCAGCCCGAAGCCTTCGCACAGGATTCCTGGAGAATGCTTCGCAACCTCAGCATCGAGTACGGCATCCGCTTCCAATACATTCAATCCATGTACACACAGGGCAACAACATGGCGAACTTCGACCCCTCGGTCTACGCCGCCGGCAAGCCTGTGACACTCAATCCGGACGGTACGCTCGTTCCCAACTCCGGCAACCCATTCAACGGGCTCGTCCGGGCTGGAGACGGCATCCCCGCCGATCAGGCAGCTCGCGTACCGAACGTCAACACCGCACTCTTCCCGCTCATTCCGTCTGGCGCACCTCGCGGCCTCTACAACATGAACGGAGCCGTTGGACCGCGGTTCGGATTTGCCTACTCCGCGAATGAGAAAACCTCCATTCGCGGTGGTTACGGAGTCTTCTTCTTCCGCCCCGAAGGCAACCTCACCTTCAGCTCGGTCAACGTTGCACCGTTCCTCTCCAACACTGAGTTCGACAATGGAAACCTTGCCACTCTCGGCACTGGAACACCGGTAACCGGTGCGCTGCAGGGCACCATCGTTGCAATCAATCCCGGCCTGAAGAACCCCTACGTCCAGCAGTACAGCCTCGGAGTGCAGCGTCAACTACCCTACGACATCCTGCTCGAAACGAGCTACGTCGGAAACGTTGGCCGGCATTTGGTGCGCCAGCCAAATGTCAACTTCCCGGATCTCGCCGCTATCGCAGCCGGTAACGCCGCAGGTGCCACCCAGACGCCTAAGGTCTCTTACGTCAACAACTACTTCAACCCCTACAAGGGCTATAGCGCAATCAACATGTGGCTGAGTGATTCCAACACCAACTACAACTCGTTGCAGGTCTACGCCTCCAAACGTGCCGGCAAAGTTACGTTTACTGCTGGTTACACCTACGCTAAGAATCTCGGCGATTCCTCGAGCACCGGTTCAACACTCGAGAATTGGCGCAGCCTGTCTTACAACTATGGCTCTCTGAGCATCGATCGCAAGCACGCCTTCGTAGGAACGGCCGTCTGGCAGATCGCGCAACTCCGAGGCCAGAACATGTTCGTCAGAGAAGTATTCGGCGGCTGGCAGCTGAGCGGAGTTGGCCGCGCTCAGAGCGGGCCGTACTACACCATCACCGGTAATACCTCCACGGGCAACCGGCGAGCAGACTACGTCGGCGGCCCCTATCTCGTCCAGAGCGGCCGCAACGCGAACGGCTACATCAACACAGCCGCCTTCAAAGCCGCTCCGGATACCCGGTTCGGCAACTCCGGTGTCTCCGCGGTACAAGGCCCGGGCCTGCAACAGATCGACACCACCCTCGCCAAGACATTCGCCGCCGAAAGGCGCGTGAACGCCAGGTTCCAGTGGGATCTGTTCAACGTCCTCAATCGCACCAATTACTCCAACCTGAACTCAACGACAACCAACAGCAACTTCGGAACGATCTCCGCTGCCTACCCACCAAGGCAGATGCAGTTCGGTCTCAAGATCATCTTCTAACCAACTCGCACCAACAACATGGGCGGGAGTTGCAGCTGTAAGCAACCCCCGCCCATTTCCACGTTAGTACTCCTACATCTGAATCAATGGCTTACCCCTAGGATCTTTCCTACAGAAGCGGGATCTTCGACTGTCTTAATGAAGCAATCCGCCACGTCGGCACGAGAGATAGAGAACCCAAAACGAGGCAGGTAGTCGTCGCGCACACGATACTTACCCGTATAAGGTCCATCCGTAAGTTTAGGCGGCCGCACAATCGTCCAGTCGAGTCCGCTTTCGGCAAGAACCCGTTCCATCGCGGACGCATCCGCCACCACACCAGGAAACAACAATCGGCCCAGAAGATACGTCGGCGGCACGACAGCGTTCTTGAACAGAAAAGCCGATGACTCGACTACGACCCTTCTGATTTGAGCCTGCAACATGGCTTTCGTAAGAGTAAGAGCGAATCGATGCAGCAGGTCCCAGTCAGCCTTCGAGATAGGAAGCCGAGGGCCGAATCCTGACAGAATTGCCTCGTGACCGCTGATCGCTTCGGCAAGTCCATGGCAATTCAGAAGATCTCCCTGCTTGACGGCGATACGATCGCAAAACGGTTTAAGCCGTTCTGGTGAACGCACGAAGGCCGTTACGGAATGACCGTATTCGATTGCTTTCCGAACAATCTCCAAACCAGTTCCACCGGTAGCACCTAATACGACAAGCTTCATGCTGGACTCCTCCTTACATCGAACACGTTGCGGTGCAAGCAATCGTCAAACCCGCGTGATCGCGCCTAATCGTTCATTAATCAGAGGAGAGAACCTTCGGCCGGCAGGTCTCGTGAGATACGAAATCACCAAAGCGGCGAAGGTGACCAATGGTTCGAGGGCCAGAAATCCATCGCCCGAGAAGAGATGAGAATAACTGGCGCTGATGATCGTGATTCCAAATCCTACATACGCCCATTCCTTCAACCTCGCCAATCCCGGCACCAGAATGACGCATGTCCCCAATATCTTCGCGACACCGAGAAGATTAGAAAAGTAGACGGGATATCCCAGGTGAGCAAGCGCCCGCATCATCGATGGCGCATGCGCTACCGCGAGAACACCAGAAATTGTCATGATGCATGCAACAAACGCTGTTGCTATCCAATAAACGAGTTTCTTCGATTTCATAGACCCTCTTTGCACGACTGCATCGCTAGCCAGCATCGTGCGTTATACAGAGAGAAGACCGACGAGATTGCGATTGTGTGACAACCTCTCTAATCAATGGCAAGCGCAGGCAGGTGAGCAAGTTTCTCGGGGTTGGTAAGGATGTAGATCGTTCGAATGTGCCCATCGATTCCATCCAGCGTCACGGCAGAGTAGGGCTTCCCGTCGAGATAGCTGAGGACACCCGGCGCTCCATTGATTTGGACCAAACGTCGCACCAAAGGCTTTGGCAGCAATTTTCTGAAGGCACCCAGTATCCCGCGTGCAACATTGTCGGCGCCCTGAACCAGATTCGGCACCGCAAGGGCCTTCCCGCCACCATCGGAGTAGAGCACGACATCATGAGAGAGTATGGTCAGCAAACCGCCCATGTCGCCCGTTCCTATCGCATCGAGAAAGCGCTGAAGCAGATCATTCCGTTTCTGCGTGGATGCCTCGAAACGCGGCCGCGCGGAACTCACATGCTCTCGCGCTCGCCGCAGAATCTGACGGCAATTTACTTCGCTCTGACCTAGAACGGCGGCAATCTCCGAGTATTCATATTCAAAAACTTCACGGAGAAGAAACACCGCGCGCTCCACCGGCGTAAGACGCTCCAGCAATACCAGAAACGCCATAGAAAGGGACTCGCCTGTTTTGACGATTCCCAACGGATCACTGCCTGCACCGGTGACGATGGGTTCAGGCAGCCATTGCCCTACGTACTCTTCACGCTGTACCCGCGCAGACTGCAGTTGATTGATACACAGCCGGCTGATAATGGTGACGAGAAAGGATCGGGGCGACCGGATAATATCGCCGCCTGCCTGCTGCCAGCGTATGAAGGTCTCCTGCAACATATCCTCTGCATCCGCCACACTGCCGAGCATCCGGTAAGCAATCGAGAAGAGCAGACTGCGATACTGTTCGAACGTTGCCAGGCGAATCGAGCCCGACGGATCATTCGCCCCATCGATCATGCCGCCGTCCTTTCGCATTGCTCTCACCACACAAGACCCTTGCCGCTAACTATGACCCAAGAGAATCCTTGCCATATATGACCAGGTAGATAGCGGCTTTGTGACAAGTCAGGCAGAAACTAACTGGCTGCTACCGTGTTTTTCGAGCTCACGCGAGATCATTTCGCGTTCCCTCATAATAGATCTACAAAATTAGATGAGCGCGAAGCTGGCTCGACGGAGCGTTAATGGCGATCAAAATGGAACTTCATGATGACAATCTTGAGCGATTCGATGCCGACGGCGCCGCCCCGTTGCCGAAATCCGACGATCAAGGCTACGTCGAGCACGAGGGAGCGCGAATCTGGTACGCAACCTACGGCGGCGGTTCGCCCATAATCCTGCTGCACGGCGGCAACGGTCATAGCGGCAATTGGGGTTATCAGGTTCCTGCGCTCATCAGCAACGGCCATCG
>DATDHL010000276.1:0-5976 GCA_036521575.1 Edaphobacter sp.
GGGCAGCGGGGTCTTCTTGACGGTGCCTTTCTTGGTGGCGAAGAAGATGTACTTGCCGGCTTCGGTGAGGTCGCGGATGGCGAGGATGGTGACGACCTTTTCGCCGGGCTGGAGGGCGACGAGCGAGGCCATGGCCTTGCCCTTGCCTGCGGCGCCGACGTCGGGGATCTCGTAGACCTTGAGCCAGTAGACGCGGCCGGTGTTGGTGAAGCAGAGCAGGTAGGCGTGAGTGGAGTCGACGATGAGCTGGGCGACGAAGTCCTCTTCGCGAGTCTTCATGCCGAGACGGCCGGTGCCTCCGCGACGCTGCTGGCGGTAGGTGGAGATGGGCGTACGCTTGAGGTAGCCGGTGTGCGAGACGGTGACGGCGACTTGCTCGTCGGCGATGAGGTCTTCGAGCTGGAGTTCGGTGGTCTCGTCGAGGATGTGGGTGCGGCGGGCGTCGCCGTATTTGTCGCGGACCTCTTCTAGCTCCTTGACGATGACTTTGCGGAGTTTCTTTTCGCTGGCGAGGATGGACTCGTAGTTGGCGATGCTGTCGCGGACTTCGGCGAGTTCTTTGAGGAGTTCGTCGATGGAGAGCTGGGTGAGACGGTAGAGCTGCAGCTCGAGGATGGCGTCGACCTGGCGGTAGCTGAGGATCAGGGTGCCGGTGGCGGAGAATGTCATGTCGACGCCGTACTTGGCGGGGTCGAGGGTGACGCCGGCGAGCTCGTTGCCGCGGAGGTTGATGGACTTGCCGGAGAAGTACTGGAAGAGGCGCTCGCGGGCTTCGACGCGGCTGCCGGACTGGCGGATGATCTTGATGACGTTGTCGAGGTGGTCGAGCGCGATCTGGTAGCCGAGCAAAATGTGCTCGCGGTCGCGGGCCTTGCCGAGGAGGAAGGCGGTGCGGCGGCGGACGACTTCGATGCGGTGTTCGAGGAAGGCGCGGATGGCCTGATCGAGCGGGAGGACCTTGGGCTGACCGTTGTGGACGGCCAGGAAGATCATGGAGAAGCTCTCCTGCATCTGGGTGTGCTTGTAGAGCTGGTTGAGGACGATCTGGTGCTCGGCGCCGCGCTTGAGGCCGATGTGGATGCGCATGCCGTCGCGGTCGGATTCGTCGCGGAACTCGTCGCGGGCGATGTCGGTGATGACGCCCTCGTTGACCAGTTCGGCGATGCGCTCGATGAGCCTGGCTTTGTTGACTTGGTAGGGGATCTCAGTGACGATGATGGCCTGGCGACCGCCGGAGATGTTCTCGATGGAGCACTTGGAGCGCATGATGAAGCGGCCCCGACCGGTCTTGTAGGTCTGGGGGATACCGGTGCGGCCGTAGAGATAGCCGCCGGTGGGGAAGTCGGGTCCCTTGACGTGCTCGAGGACGGTGTCGATGCCGGCGTGGGGATCGTTGATGAGGGCGATGCAGGCGTTGACGACTTCGGTGAGGTTGTGCGGCGGGATGTTGGTCGCCATGCCGACGGCGATGCCTCCGCTGCCGTTGACGATGAGGTTCGGGATGCGGCCGGGGAGGACGGTGGGCTCGAGGGTGGACTCATCGTAGTTAGGGGCGAAGTCTACGGTGTCGGAGTCGATGTCGGCGAGCATTTCACCGGCGATGCGGGTCATGCGGGACTCGGTGTAACGCATGGCGGCGGGTGGGTCGCCGTCGACGGAGCCGAAGTTGCCCTGGCCGTCTACAAGGGGGTAGCGGAGGGAGAAGGGCTGGGCCAGGCGGACCATCGTGTCGTAGATGGCGGAGTCACCGTGGGGATGGTAGTTACCCATGACGTGGCCGACGACCTTGGCGGACTTGGTGTACTTCTTGTTGAACTGGAGGCCCATCTCCTGCATGCCGTAGAGGATGCGGCGGTGGACGGGCTTGAGACCGTCGCGAACGTCAGGGAGGGCTCGGCCGATGATGACCGACATGGAGTAGTCGAGGTACGACCGGCGCATCTCGTCTTCAATATTGACGGGGAGCAGGAAGGCGGCGCCCCGGCCCTGGACGTTGGAGCCGTCGGAGCCATTTGGATTGTCGGAGTTAGGGCCAAGGGGGAGTTGCGGATTCTGATCGTCTGCCATGGTTTAGTATCTATTATAGAAGGTTTGACGGGATGACGCCGAAGCAGAAAGAGCCTTGTAAGCTATTGGTTCCTTGATGGTTAGTCGAGGCCAGCGAATAAGCAAAATTTGGCTCGTCGACCACTGCCGTCTGGATCTTCTGCCACGATCAACTGTGCGCGATAAGAAAGGTGACAGACACGCCTAAATACGGGACGAAATACATGTTCGATTCGCCCGGCGATTATCACCTGATTACGGGCTGTTATCCCAAAAAAAAACAGTTCATCCCACTTTTCATAATCTCTTGATGGCATTCGGCGATTGGCGGAAAGTCTTGGTCGACTTATCCCATGTTGAATGTTGGAGATATGAATGCCCATTTACGGGGCTCATTTGGCAATTCAATTGCCTAGTTAGCAGCCGAATACGCTTGAACAAAAATACCTGTTCGCGTAACGGGCCCCGGCACTCCGCAATCAGTCATCCACGACTTGAGGGGGAAGAATGAAACAAGCTCTGAAATACCTTCCGCACCTATGTGTGTTGCTACTCCTAGTGACGTTTACGGCCCGCGCACAGCAGCAGGGCGCAACTACTGGTGGTTTGAGTGGAGCAGTAACCGATGCGACAGGCGCCGTATTACCGGGAGCCAGTGTGGTCTTGGTTGGACCTCAAGGCACTCGAACTCTTACGACCGACTCTCTAGGGCGATTTGCCGCGAACGGACTTACGCCGGGCTTCTATGATGTGTCAGTAACGAGTCAGGGTTTCAAAAAATGGGAGTCCAAGCATAACGAAGTTGTGGTCAACGTTTCGTCCACGCTGAACGTTAGCATGATGGTTGGAAATGTCGGTGAGACGGTCGAAGTGACTGCAAGTGCGATTGGAATCGACACGCAGTCGACCGCTATTACGACCACCCTGACGGATACCTTCTACAACAGCGTTCCGATGCCGAGAAATGTTTCGGCGATCTTCTATGCGGCGCCGGGTGTGGCGTCAGGCCAAGTAGCTGGAACGCCTGGTCAGGTCGGGCCAGGTCAGGCGAATCCGTCGATCGGCGGAGCTTCGGGACTTGAGAATCTCTATGTGGTGGACGGTGTGACGATCACCGACCAGGCATTTGGCAGCATTGGTACTTACAACCGGTACCATGGCGCGCTCGGTACGGGAGTGAACCTCTCCTTTATTAAGGAAGTTAACGTTAAGACAACGGCATTTGAACCGGAGTACGGCAAGGCGCTGGGCGGCGTCGTCCAGATTGTCACGAAGTCCGGCAGCAACCATTTCCACGGAGCGGTGGCTGCTTATTTTGGACCGGGAGCCTGGTACGCAAGCCGCTTCCAGTACTATCAGTTTGGTTTCAAACAGATAACTCCACCTTCGACGCTCTCCGGCCCGCAGTACGATGCAGTCGTCGAGTTGGGCGGATACATCCCTGGCCTTCAAGACAAGTTATTCTTCTTCGGTTCGTTCAATCCCCAGCTAAACCAAACCATTATGCAGGCTAACCCGAGCGCTCCTGCGCCGAGCGTTGCCCTTGGCCCACTGGCATATAGTACGACGACCCTTAGTTGGGCGGGTAAAGTGACCTATAAGCTTGGAAGCTCTACCACATTTGAAGCGTCCAGCTTTGGCGATCCGTCGAAGCACAACTCGCAACCCGCCGCGACAGGCTCCAACGGAATTTCGTCATTTTTCCCACATTCAACCGCAAGCTCGTGGCAGTACGGTTCGCGGAATTCGGTGGCACGTATCACGACCGCCGTTACGCCGACCTGGCTGGTTAATGCCGGGTTTGCTTATAACTACAATCATTTCGATGAGACGCCGGCGACGACCGACTATGGCATCACGGACGCAAGCGCCAACTCATTGCCTACCCCCGGTGCATCTGTAATCTCCGGACTTGGCCCGTACGAGCCTTCGAAGAACGATACGTGGAGTATTGAAGCCAACACATCCAAGACGTTTGGTTTCTTCGGTCAACACACTATTTCGGTGGGATATGCGTACGATCACACCAATTTTAACGACAGGCCTTCACGGTCAGGACAGCTCTTCCCGATTCCGGGTCATAATGCAATTGGGCAGGATTTGACGACTGTGTTTTCAAACTTCCCTGCCGGTGCGGTTGGGTCCCTGACCAATGCGCAGTTCCGGATTACGGCAACCAACACAGACAAGAACCTTACCCAGACAGACCGGACCTGCACACAGTGCCCCATCAATAGCGCTGGTCAACAGGTCTATGCGTCGATCAATCGCGGTACATATAAGGGGCTGGTTGTGGATGCTCTTGGACGCTACCACACGGCCTACGGAAACGACGTCTATCAGCTGAATCGTTACGTCACAATCAACGCAGGAGTTCGCTGGGAACAGCAGCGAGTTGCCGGAACTATTCTCAGCTATGTGTTCACCGGAAACTGGTCGCCGCGCGTCGGTATTAACATTGATCCCGTGGGCGATCACAAGAGCAAGCTGTTCTTCAACTTCTCGAGGAACTTCTGGGCTATGCCTCTGGATGCGGCTATCCGTCAGCTTGGCAATGAGCAGGACGACACCAGCTTCGCCTTCGCCCCCGTCCACAATTCGGACGGATCTTACACTGTAGTCCCCGACGCAGCCCACACTCTGAACGGTCTGCCCCGGTCGACAAACAGCAGCGGAACAGTCGCCACCTTTGGCTCCCCAAGCTTTGCCTCCTCTACCGGCGAAGGGATCATTCCCGGAACCAAGGGACAATACGGGGATGAGTATGTGATCGGTGTCGAGCGCGAGATGACTCCTTCGATTGTCGTCAAGGCACGTTGGACCGATCGACGGCTCATCAGGGTCATTGAGGACATCGGTTCGCAATCTCCCGAGGGGTCGACGATTGTTCCTAACTTCAACGGTGGAATCGCTAATCCTGGTCCGTCCACGGATATCGCTGTGAATGAGAAGTCAGTAGCGTATACGCCGGCACAGTTCCTTGCCAAGAACCCAGGTAGAGTTACAACGGGGAATTACGTGGCGCCCGTGGCCGGTTGCACAACAGGGAATGATACCTTCTTTGCCATAGGCGGATTCTTTATCGACGGCAAGAACAATCCTGTCGGGGGAGCCTGCATCTTGAATGTCAACGACGCGGACGCAGGTCCAGGCGATGGTATTCCCGATGGGTTCGTGAAGCCAGTTCGCCGCTATCAGGCAGCTGAATTTGAAGTAGATAAGCGGTTCTCCAATCACTGGCTGGCTGTCGCTAACTTGCGCTGGGGTACGCTCTACGGCAACTATGAAGGCGCATACCGCAACGATAATGGGCAGTCTGACCCTGGAATCAGTTCGCTGTTCGACTTTACGCCCGGCATCCTGAATCTGCTCGGTGACCAGTTTGCAAATGGAGTGCTAAGTACCGATCGCCGGACGGTTGGTAATCTCTTCCTGAGCTATAACGTTGGCACGGATACGCCGTTCCTGCATAAGGTAAAGGGCTTGACCCTGGGTTCGGGCTTACGCGGCCAGTCGGGCGTTCCATTGAGCTTATTGGGCAATCATCCGATTTATCTCAATCAGGGCGAGGTTCCGATCGGAGGCCGTGGCGCTGCGGGCCGCACTCCGTCCACGCTCCAGCTGGATCTACATAGCAGCTATGATGTGCCTCTCGGGCGGTTTACCGAGAAGTACAGACTGAGATTGGCGATGGACATGTTCAACGTGACCAATAGCCAGTTCCAGTTGGGTCGTATTCAGTTCACGCAGACGCCTACTAGCTCCATAGGTGCTCCTCCGCCGCTGAACGCGGATTACAACCGGCCGACGGCGTTCCAGACGCCGTTCTATGCGCGTGGTTCTGTCCGGCTTGAGTTCTAGATAAAGTGACCTAAACTAATGGGGAGAGGGTGAATTTCACTCTCTCCCGTTTCTTTTTCAGGAGGGCCC
>DATDHL010000277.1:0-8954 GCA_036521575.1 Edaphobacter sp.
GCGGCGGTCGAAGACTGCATAACGGTTGTCATCGCGATCCCAGCTACGACCAGCACCAACACACCCCAGACGCCGGACCACCACGCAACACCGGCCTCGCCGAGTACGCTGGGCAGATCTTCCGGGCGCAGTTGTTCAGCCAGTCCGCCCATGCCCTGTTGCAGGGTAGTCAAACCCACCAGGATTAACGCGAAGCCCGCTATTGCGCTGCCCGCAGCCGACCATCGACCCTTCCCCACAAGCTTGAGCAACGCTCCGAAAAAGACGATTGGCGGCGCCACCGCGGTAAGCGAGATCCTGACGCCAAACATCGCAACCAGCCAGCCCGTCCCAGTCGTGCCGATGTTCGCTCCGAAGACCAGACTCAAGCCTTGCGGGAATGTTAGTAAGCCCGCACTGACCAACCCGATGGTGGTCATGGTCGTGGCGCTGGACGACTGCACCAGGAGCGTTATGACCGCTCCCCAGAACGTGCCGCGCAACGGCGTCGCCGCCGCCTTCGTCAGCACTCGGCGCAAGGCCGATCCGGCGAGAGCCTTGAGACCGTCGGTCATCACGGCCATGCCTAACAGGAAAAGGCCTACCCCGCCGAGAATTGAGGTCATCTTCGCCAAAGGTGCCTCCGACTGCGGCATTATTTCACGAACGATGACATGGCCGTCACAAGTGCTGCGAACTTTTTGACGTGGCTGACCGTGCGCAGCAAAACTACCCTACGATGGCGATTGCAGCGGTTGATGAAGGCGGCGAGAAGTCTTCGTCGGAGAGATGATTCAAGAGAGAGCTTGAACTAGATACGTTCGACTACTACTGCGGTACCGTAGGCAAGAACTTCAGTGACGCCTTGCATAAGGTCGTTGGCGTCGTAACGTGCAGCTATGATGGCGTTGGCTCCGTGCTCGGCGGCGTGCTGCATCATCATAGCGAAGGCGTCTTGGCGGGTCTTTTCGCAGAGCTGGGAGAGGATGGTGATGTTGCCTCCAACGATAGTCTGCAGGCCGGCTCCTAGGGTTCCAAAGATGGAACGGGAGCGGACGACGATGCCGCGGACGACACCGAGGTTGCGGACGACGCGGTAACCGGGTAGTTCATGCGCAGTGGTGACCATGGTGGCGTCGAAGATCGCTGGTGCCGGAGGGTAAGAGGACATAGTCGACTTCTCCTGTTACGTATGCGGGGAATTGTACTCCGAGTTGCGGGAATCCCGGATGTCTTAAGGTAAGCGTAGATTCTCAATAAGATTTGTAACTTTTCCGGTATCAATTGCGTGAGCAGCAAGAGTTACGCCTGTGCGGAGGTCGGCGGCGAGATCAGCGGCAACAAGGACGGCGGCTGCATTCAGCAGTACGACGTCACGGCGAGGGCCATTCTCGCCAGAGAAGATGGCGGTGAGGATGGCCGCATTTGTTTGGGCGTCGCCTCCAATAAGGGATTCGGCGGAGGCGCGGGCGAGGCCAACGTCTTCGGGGACGATGGTGGAGAGAGAGACGATGCCGTTGTGGACTTCGGCGATATGTGTGGGGCCGAAGATGGAGATTTCGTCGAGGCCGGGGGCTCCGGGGGAGGCGGCTTCGCCGTGAACGACGAAGGCGTGGCGGGTGCCAAGTTGGGCCATGGCTTCGGCGACTAGCGAGACGAGGTGTGGAGCGTAGACGCCCATGACCTGCGCGGGGGCTCCGGCGGGATTGGTGAGGGGGCCGAGAAGGTTGAAGACAGTACGGACTCCGAGAGCACGACGGACGGGCATGACGGCCTTCATCGCCGGGTGGAGGCTTGGGGCGTGGAGGAAGGCGAAGCGGAGGTGCCGGAGGCGAGCGGTGGATTCGGCTGGGGTGATATCAATGGGGATGCCGAGAGATTCGAGGACATCTGCTGAACCGCATTGGGAGGTGATGGCGCGGTTACCGTGCTTGGCGATGGTGGCTCCGGCGGCGGCGGCGACGAGTGCTGCGGCTGTGGAGATGTTGAATGTGCGGGAGGCGTCGCCGCCGGTGCCGCAGGTGTCGACGAGGAGTTCGCGCTCGGCGGGGGAGAGGGGGAAGGTGGTGGCGGCGGCGCGCATGGCTTCGACGAAGCCGGCTATTTCGGCGGGGGTTTCACCGCGGGCGGCGAGGGCTGCGAGGAGGGCTGCGATCTCAATGTCGGTGAGTTGGCCGGAGAGGATCTGCTGCATAAGGTCGCGGGCGTCTTCGCGTGAGAGGGTGGCACGGCCTTCTATGAGGTGCTTAAGATGCGGCTGGAGAGACATTCTTTAAAGCGTAGCAGGTCGACGGCCGTGTGCTAATCGGAGAACATAAAGTGAGGAAGTACCTTGTGTTTGGTCAACGACGAGAACAACGCCACTATCTAGAAGGCGCAGACCAAGCAGTTCTATTACGTTTCAAGCAGCGCGGCCGTCCTTTGGCGAACTGACGAAGTTTATTTCGAGCGGGCCGATCTTCCGGATGGTGATCGAGAAGGACAACGCCATTGCCGATCTGCGGACCGGTCATTCGGAATGAATAACGGTTGACGTCCCGATGGCACATTATGCTGAGTCACTCATCAAGGAGCCGATTGGTACAAGATGTCGGCATAGCGGGAGCGATCCACCGTCCGACTACCAATTCCTCGTGGATTACGGGCTATCCGGAAGCAAGATCATTTCCGGGATTCTCAAACTCTTTCGTGATTATTTGATGAAGAGGTTGAGGTCAATGGAGTCGGCCATGGATTTGTAGCCGGCGTCTTTGGGGTGGAGGTGATCGCCGGAGTCTGCGGTGGGGGAGAAGACGGTGGGGTTGGCGGGGTCTTGCGTGGCTTTGTCGAAGTCGATGAAGCCGTCGAGTTGGTTGGTGGTGCGGATCCACTGGTTGGCCGCCTGGCGCATGGCTTCGCCGGCGGGTGATGCGTATTTGGCTCCCACGTAGGGCGTGAGGGTCGCACCGTAGACCTTGATGCCGTGGGTGTGGGCGCGGGTGGCGAGTTGACTGAGACCGGCGATGAGTTCTTCGGCGGTGACGACATCGTAGGGCTTGACGGGGTCTTGCGCGTGGCCGATGTCGTTGATGCTTTCGAGGATGATGAGATATTTGACGCCGGACTGGGCGAGGACATCGCGGTCGAAGCGGGCGAGGGCGCTGGGGCCGGTGACGTCGTGTAGGATACGGTTGCCACCGATGCCTTCGTTGAGGACGCCGAGGTTGGCGGTCTTCTTGTTGGCTTGCAGGCGGCGGGCGAGAAGGTCGGGCCAGCGGGAGTTGGCGTTGCGGGTGCTGAGGGCACCGTCGGTGATGCTGTCGCCGAAGGCCACGATGGAGCCACTTTTGTCGTCTGCCATGACGTCAATACCTTTGAGGAAGGGCCAGGAGGTGATCTCGGTGGGGCTGTCGAGAGATTTGGAGCTGACGACATTACCGGGGGCGGTGTAGCTGGTCTGGTCGGCGAAGCCGTGGTGCGTGACCTGGTGCATGGGCTGGGCGGGGACGAAGAGGCTAACGGCGAGGTCGGCGAAGGCGGGGAGCTTGAAATTGATGGGGTCGCTGACGGCGAGGGCTCCGGGTGGAATGGTGATGGAGGGGTGGCCGCTGAAGGTGAGGGCGCTGGCGGAGGGGAGATCGATGTCGCTGCCGGTGGCTCGGAGCGCGACGTGGGCTGCGTCGATGGTGAGCGGGTCGAGGCCGAACTCGTTGGAGAGAATGATGCGGACGCGGGAGCCGCCGAGGGAGACGTGGACGATCTCACGGTAGGTGGTATCGGCGGCGCCAAATTTGTCGTCTGGATTTGGGAGGGCGACGGGCGAGGTGGCCCAGGTGCCGACCCAGTGGTCGGGCGGGGCTGCTACTGCTTTTTCGTTGATGCCGCAGAGGCAGAAGAGCGAGAAAACAAGCAGTGGCAGGGTTCTGGTTCGAAGGTTCATGACCGTCCTTGGCTCGATGGGATTTGCCGCTCCATCTTACCGCTGTTTCTCGGCTGTGCGGGTGTTGCAGTATAGTGGCGAGGTTGCTGCATGGGGCGCGAATTCGAAACCTAACGTGCTTTAGCAAGCTGAGATCACGCGATAGAGGGATACATGACGACAAGATGGCTAAGGGTTATGCTGCTTAGTATGACAACCGGAATGGCAGCACATGGTTCGGTAACAAAAGCAGATTTTGGCAAGATGCCGGATGGCACAGCCGTAGACATCTACACGCTGAAGAGCGATGCGATTGAGGCGCGTATTACGACGTATGGCGCGCGCGTCGTAGGAATCAAGACGGCAGATCGCGATGGCAAGGTGGCCGATGTTGTGCTGGGGTACAACACACTTGAGGAGTATCTGGCGGACAACAAGACGTACTTTGGCGCGATTGTAGGCCGCTACGGAAACCGCATCGCAAAGGGAGCTTTTACGATCGACGCGAAGACGTACGAGGTGCCAAAGAACAATAACGGGAACTCGCTGCACGGTGGCACGTTGGGCTTTGACCGGCTGGTGTGGCAGGGGCGGGCGATTGCCGATGGCGTGGAGATGACGCTGGTCAGCAAGGATGGGGATCAGGGCTATCCCGGAACGTTGACGGCGCATGTGCGGTATACGGTGCACCACAATGCTTTGCGGATCGACTACAGCATGTCGACGGACAAGACGACGGTGGTGAATCTGACGAATCATGCGTACTTCAACCTGGCGGGCGAGGGGACGGGAACGATTCTCGGCGAGGAGATGATGATTGCTGCCGATAAGTTTACGCCCGTGGATGCGGGGCTGATTCCGACGGGCGTGCTGGCTCCGGTGGAGGGCACGCCGTTTGATTTCCGCAAGGCTACTGCGATTGGTGCGCGCATCAACGATGACAACGAGCAGTTGAAGATTGCCGGGGGGTATGACCACAACTGGGTTCTGCGTGGGGCTAATGGCGAGACGAAGACGGCGGCGCGTTCGTACGATCCTGGCAGTGGGCGGGTACTGACAGTGACGACGACGGAGCCCGGCGTGCAGTTCTACTCGGGTAATTTTCTGGATGGAAGCTTCAAGGGTAAGAGCGGCGTGGCGTATGTGAAGAACTCGGGACTGTGTCTGGAGACACAGCACTTCCCGGACTCGCCGAATCATCCGGCGTTTCCGACGACGCTGCTGAAGCCGGGCGAGACGCGACACAGCATGACGACGTTCACCTTTACGGCGCAGGCTAAATAAGACGCAATGGAGCGCGCGGCGTGGGGTTTCCGCCGCGCGGAAGCTTGAGGCATGGATAAGGTTGTCCTCTCTGCGGATGCTGCGGTTGCCGACATTGCGAGCGGCTCGACGATTATGTTGGGCGGTTTTGGGCTGTGCGGGATTCCGGAGAACCTGATCGCTGCGTTGGTAAAGCGGCGAATTTCGGGGCTGCATACGATCAGCAATAACATGGGCGTCGATGGCTTCGGCATGGGATTGATGCTCGAGGCTGGGATGATTGCGGCTCACATCGGTAGCTACGTCGGTGAGAACCGTCGGCTTGAACAACTAGTGCTTAAGGGCGAGTTGGATTTGACGCTGATTCCGCAGGGCACGCTGGCGGAGCGGATTCGCGCTGGCGGGGCGGGGATTCCGGCGTTCTATGTGCCGACGGGGTTAGGGACCTTGGTTGCCGAGGGCAAGGAGACGCGGCAAATCGGCGAGCGGATGTATGTGCTGGAGCAGGCGCTGCACGCGGATGTTGCGCTCATCAAGGCCTGGAAGGGTGATCGGCTTGGGAATCTTGTCTATCGCAAGACGGCGAGGAACTTCAATCCAGTGATGGCGACGGCTGCGAAGTTGACGATCGTTGAGGTCGAGGAGTTGGTCGAGCCGGGGGAGCTTGATCCGGACCATATTGTTACGCCGGGAATCTATGTGAAGCGCGTCGTTGTGGGGGGGGCGTACAGCAAGCCGATCGAGTCTGAGTTTATTCGGGCGCAGATGGGAGGCGCGGCGTGAGCGGCAAGGAGCGGATTGCCCGTCGAATTGCGCGGGAGTTCAAGGACGGATTCTATGTGAACCTTGGCATCGGACTGCCGACCATGATTGCGGCGTATCTGCCAGCTGGAATCGATGTGGTGTTTCAGTCGGAGAATGGGATGCTGGGCGTGGGGGCTCCGCCGGTTGAGGGGCAGGCTGATCCGGATTTGGTGAATGCGGGTAAGCAGCCGGTGACGGAGCTGCCAGGGTGCTCGTACTTTGCCAGTGAGGAGTCGTTTGCGATGATTCGCGGTGGGCACATGGATATGAGCGTGCTCGGCGCGATGCAGGTGGATGAGCAGGGCAATCTAGCGAACTGGACGATCCCGGGCAAGATGGTGAAGGGGATGGGCGGCGCGATGGATCTGGTGGCGGGCGCGCGAAGGGTAATTGTCGCGATGGAGCATCAGACAAAGGATGGCGCTTCGAGGATTCTGAAGGCATGTACGCTGCCTTTGACTGGGACGCGGGTTGTGCATGACATCGTGACGGAGCTGGGATGGATTTGTGTGACGCCGGAGGGGCTGGTGTTGACCGAAGTTGCCGAGGGCATAGATGCTACTGAGGTTCAGGCGCAGACGGAGGCGAGGCTGATCGTCTCGCCTACGCTGCAGGTGATGACGACTTAGCGATGAGTACTGCCCGCGAAGATGCGCTCGATATTTTTCTGTGTACGCTGAAGACGTCGCGGGTTGAGCCTGCGTTGATGCGGCGGCTCGCTTGCCATGAAGGCGTGATGGAGATCGATGGACATCGGTATTTGCTTGGCTCGTATGAGCGGCGAGTTTTGATTGCGATTGGAAAGGCTGCTCACACGATGACGGTTGCGTTTTTGCGACAGGTGGGCGATGCGCGTAGGCGGTTCGAAGGGATTATCGTGGGGCCTGAAGAGATACCTGCGCCATCGCAGCGGCTTCGCGTGTATCAGGGTGGGCATCCTAGTCCGAATGCGGATTCGATGACGGCCGCGGCTGATATCTTACTAACCTTGCAGGCTCTGACGAATAAAGACCTAGTCGTATTTTTGATCAGTGGCGGGGGTTCTGCGCTGGTCGAGCAGTTTCTTCAACCGGGAACTTCGCTCGAGACGATTGCGGCGACGCATAAAGCGCTGGTGGAAAGCGGAGCCCCGATTGCTGCGATCAATGCGGTGCGGAAGCATCTCTCCGCGGTGAAGGGTGGGCGGCTTGCGGCAGCGGCGGCTCCTGCTGAGCAGTTGACGATTTTTGTGTCGGACGTTCCGGCGGGTGAGTTGGATGCTCTTTCCTCTGGGCCGGCCTTTCCGGATCGGAGTACCGTGGACGACGTGTACCGTATCGCGGAGGAATATCGCCTGAAGGAACGTCTGCCTGCGGAGATCGCGAAGGAGATAACGGCCCGGGCGCTGGTGGAGACTCCGAAGGCTGGCGATGCCATCTTTTCGCGCTCGCGATGGTCGGTGCTGCTCGATAGTGCATCGCTGGAAGCGGCTGCGGCGGAACGGGCAAAAGAGCTTGGATGGCATGTCGAGATCGATAACCGCTGCGATGATTGGAGCGCGGACAAAGCTGCGGAGTATCTGCTGGGACGGTTGCGTGAGATGCGGCGTGTGCGGGAGCGGGTGTGTCTGCTGTCGGCTGGAGAGGTGACGGTGCAGGTCCCAAGTGATGCTACGGGAAGGGGTGGGCGGAATCAGCACTTTGCGTTGATCGCGAGCCAACAGATTGCTGGTAGTGAGATTGTTGTCTTGAGTGGTGGCAGTGATGGGATCGACGGGAATAGTCCGGCTGCGGGCGCGCTCGTAGATGGAACGACCCTGGCGCGAGCGGAAACGACAGGCTATCCAGCGAGGGCAGCGCTTGCAGCGTTTGATGGGCACACGCTGCTTGAGCGATTGGGCGACGCGATTACAACCGGGCCTACGGGAAACAATTTGCGTGACCTGCGGGTTCTGCTGGCGCCTTAGAGACTAGTGAAGGAACAACCTTGTGAGTAGCGGCCAGCGGGCTACGAGCGAGACCAGAAGACCCATCAGGCAGGCGAGCGCCACACTGTGCAAGAAGACGAAGCGAAGGATGGTTCCTTCGCTGCCGTACTGGTTCGTGGCGGTTGTGGCGACGACGATGCTTTGCGGAGCGATCATTTTGCCCATGACGCCACCGGTGGAGTTGGCTGACGTCATGAGGTAGGGTGAGATGCCGAGCTGCTGCGCGGTGAGTTTTTGCAGGCTTCCGAAGAGTACGTTCGACGAGGTGTCAGAGCCGGTGGAAGCCGTGCCGAGCCAGCCGATGAGGGTTCCGAAGAAGGGATAGAAGGCTCCCGTGCGCGCGAATGCGAGGCCGAGAGTTACGTCCATTCCGCTGTATCGGGTGAGGAAACCAATGGCCATGAGGGCGGATATGGTGATGATGGTGAACCGCATGGAGACGAGAGTTTGCAGAAAGACATCGGCAATGTTGCGTAGTTTGAGGCCCATGAAAAGGCCAGCCAGAATGGCTGCGACGAGGATTCCGGTACCCGTTGCGGAGAGCAGGTTGAGATTGAATATGGCGGGTTCGGCTGCGGGGGAGGGGACTGCTGGCGGCATCCGCCATACCATCTGGTGGAGTCCCCTGATCGGTATGTGTACGCTGCTGGTGGCGTCGAGCCACTGGGCGAAGTAGGGCACTCCCCAAAGCACGACGCAGAGCGCGAGGATCATCCAGGGCATTACGGCACGACGGATGACTGCTCCTGATGGAGTAGAGACCGAGCGCGAGACATGCGAGACCTCTTGCCGCGCAGGGTTGAGGATGCGCTTTGGTTTCCAGAAGCGGAAGAACGCGATGAGGGCGCAGATCGTGAGGGTCGAAGCCGCGATGTCCGCCAGCCACGGGCCGTGGAAGGTCGAGACCAGAAACAGTGTCGCGCCATAGGTTGCCCCGGCGACGAGGATCGCGGGCCAGACCTCCAGCATTGCGCGGAAGCCGGCGAATGCCCATATCAGCCAGAAGGGAATCAGTACACAGAAGGGTGCGAGGAGGCGGCCGAT
>DATDHL010000278.1:0-2541 GCA_036521575.1 Edaphobacter sp.
CAACGTCTACACCAACACCCTGCTCCGCAAGCAGGGCATCGAAGTCATCACCATCGTTGGCGCTGAACTCGGCCGCGGCCGCGGCGGCGGTCACTGCATGACCTGCCCCATCATCCGCGACCCCGTCGACTACTAACCACAAACTATTCTCCATAGCCGCCAAAATTTCTAATGCCGCTGGGCGCGCCCACCTCAGCGGCCATTGGGACGCCTAGATACGCCTTGCCAGACTCTTAATCACGATGCTGCACCTTGCGCGCCCTTCCTATATGCTGAAGACAAATCACCTAAATACAAAGAAACTATCTTGGTACAAGTTCATCACAGGTTCTAGACTAATCAGCGATGTTTCAAACACTAACTGCACGACGTCTCATTACGCCGCAAGGTCCCTTGGATCATCCTGTAGTCACCATCGCCGATGGACTGATTCAATCGATTGACTCCGCCACCAGCAGCAGCGAAGACACAACCCTTGCGCCCACCTTTCTCGACATCCACACTCACGGCGCCGCCAGCCACGACGTCATGGAAGGCACCCCCGCAGCGCTCCGCACCATCAGCAGATTCCTGGCCACTCATGGCGTCGGACAATATCTTGCAACCACGGTCACGGCTCCCATCGACAAGACGCTACGTTCCCTCGAAGGCATAGCCAACGCCATTGAGGCCCGCGACCACACTGGCGCTTCTCTTATCGGGATCCATCTCGAAGGCCCGTTTATCTCGCACATCAAACGCGGTGTTCACCCACAGGACGACATCCTTCCTCCCTCAATCGAGCTCTTCGACCGCTTCCAGCAGGCAGCCCGCGGACACATTCGCCTGATGACCATCGCGCCGGAGGTCCCCGGAGCCGTTGACCTAATTGGACACGCTGCAAAACAAGGCGTGAGACTCAGCATGGGCCACAGCAACGCCACTGCATCGGAGACACACGCCGCGACCGCCGCCGGAGCTAGCAGCGCGACCCACACCTTCAACGCCATGCGGTCGCTCAACCACCGTGAGCCCGGCATCATCGGCACGGTCCTCGATGACGACCACCTTTTTGCCGAGTTGATCTGCGACGGTGTCCACGTGTCTCCCGAGCTAGTGCGGCTATGGCTCAAGGCCAAAGGATCTGAAAAAGCCATCCTCGTCACCGACAGCATGAGCGCCACCGGCATGCCCGACGGAGACTATACGCTTGGCACCTTCCGCGTCACAGTGGCTAACGGTCGCTGCTACGCTGCCGACGATCTTGAACGAGGCGCGCACACGCTGGCCGGAAGCGTCCTTACTATGGATCGCGCAGTAGCCAACCTCCAGGCGTTTACAGGCGCCACGCTCGCAACAGCCATCCGCCTCGCGTCGACGAATCCCGCAACCATGCTCGGCCTCGATTCACCACTCGCCCCGGGACAACCGGCGAACTTCAATCTCTTCACAGCAGAAGGCCAACTCCAATCCACGATCCTTCGCGGAACAGCGATCTGAATCGCCGCACAGTTAGAGCACCGCACAAACGGCGTTTAGAATAAAACGTCTGAGCCATGCCCGCCCTGCACACCACCCAACCCTCCATCGGGATCGACTTCGGCACCACCAACAGCTCCATCGCGCTCGCTCTACCCAGCGGCGAGATCGACCTGGTCCGCTTCCCTACCGGCACCGCCACCACCGAATCCTTCCGCTCCGTCCTCTATCTCGAGCAGCACAAGCGAGCCGGCCGCTCCCAGGTCAAAAGCTTCACCGGCCCCTCCGCCATCGAACACTACCTCGAAGCCGAGCACAAGGGCCGCCTCATCCAATCGCTCAAATCCTACCTCTCCAGCCGTACACTCACAGGCACCGAAGTCTTCGGCCGCCGCTACCTCCTCGAAGACCTCATCTCTCGCATCCTCACCGACCTGCGCCTCCACGCCGAGCGCCAGTTCAACCAGCCCATCCGTCACGCCACCGTCGGTCGTCCCGTGCGCTTCGTCGGTGCCGATACTCCCGACGACGATGCCTTTGCCCTCACGCGCCTCCAGCAGGCCTTCATCCACGCAGGCTTCGAGTCCGTCGACTTCGAGATGGAGCCCATCGCCGCGGCCTACGCCTACGAAGCCACACTCAACCACGACGAGCTCATCCTCATCGGAGACTTCGGCGGAGGCACCAGCGACTTCTCTCTGGTGAACGTAGGCCCCGGTACACGAGGCTCATCCGCACCCCAGCGAGTCCTCGGCAATGCAGGCCTCGGTCTTGCTGGTGATGCCTTCGACGCACGCATCGTACGCAAGCTCGTCTCACCCGCCCTCGGTGCCGATTCCTTGGCGCGCTCTCTAGGCAAGCTGCTCCCCGCCGTTCCTGCCTGGATCTACGCGAACCTCGAGCGCTGGCACTACCTCTCCTTCCTCAAGACCCGCAACGTCAGCAACATCCTTAAAAGCGCTAATGTCAACGCACTCGAACCCGAGAAGATCGCAGCCCTCATCACCCTCATCGACGAAGACCTCGGCTATCAACTTCATCAGGCAGTGCAGCGGCTGAAGATCGAGTTATCCCACAACGAAA
>DATDHL010000279.1:0-3022 GCA_036521575.1 Edaphobacter sp.
CAGCTGACGCGAACCGGCGCGGTGACATTCGAACAGGCGGGCGCGATTGTCGCCGCTCTTGCCATGTCCATTCACAAGACGCCGCCGCCACCGGAGGTCCCCTCCATGCGCGAGTGTATGGAGGCTCGGTTGGATCACGACGACGGCAAGCTCCCGAAGCACATCGCCACCGATGTCCTCGCGCTGATCGATCGGCTGCCGCCGGGCGACGGGCTTTGCCATACCGACCTGAGCCCCGGTAACGTGATCATGACATCGGAAGGCCCAAAGCTGGTCGACTGGGCCGGCGCGATGTGCGGGCCCGCCGTCCTCGAGCTTGGGTTCTTGCGCGTGATCCTGTCCGAGCTTGGGCCGGAAGTCGCCGACAATCCGGAGCGGCCGCGCGCGACCAATGCGGCGGCGCAATCCGAATACGCGCGGCTGACCGGCATATCCCCCGCGGAGCTGACGGCGGCCATGGAGCCGTATTTGCCCATCGTCCGCACCTTCGTCGTCCTCGGCAACGTGGTGCCTGCGCTGCGGGGGCGGCTGATCCAGCGCATCGAAGCGGGGCTGCGCTCGGAAGACTGAACCGTCTTGGTCGCGCGCGCGAGCCGAAGTAGCCTGTCGAAGCGAGGCGTCAGTGTCTCCTTTGGGTCTTGCATGTCCTCGATCATCCGCTGACGCAGCGGACTGACGGTGTTAGTCTCGCTCATGGGGAGCTCCATTCTGAGTGAGGTTGACGACACCTCGATCTCAGGACGGGGCTCTCAAACCCGCCAGCGCTGTCCTCTCAGCTGGCTTCCGGCCTCTCCGCTCTTGCCCCCGCGCAGCGGGCTGGAGCGCAGCGACTTTGTGCGCTGGCACCTTTGAGACATGCCGACGGGCTCTGAGAATGTCCGTCGATCAGGGTAGACCGGAAGTCATCGGCTGACAGTCAAAACGTCGCTTTTGTGAAGGTTTGCGGAGTGCGCCGGGAGACCGGCAAGGAGTAGAGGGTGGAAGTCCCTTACAGTGAAGGAGTAGCGACCCGCACTGGCCCCGAGCCGTGCGCAGACGCCCGCAAGGGCGCCGGCGAAGCGTCGGCAGGGGAGTGCACAGGCCAGCCATTGAACCGCGAAAGACCTATCATCCCGGGTGCCGACACAGTTCCGAATGTGGAAGGCCATACGCACGGGCGCGCCATTAGCGAGCGCCTGGACGACCCGGCGTGGTCACAGACCCTGGCATGTGCAGAAGCTTCTTGTACGGGAACCGGGAGGTCCCACGGCCGGCCAGCAGCGCTCGTAACGCGTACTGCTCTGGTCCGCATCGGGAAGGCGAGGAGCCGAAGCCGATGATGCACGACCGTGGGAAGTCTGACTCCGCCATAGTAGCCGTGAAGCCGACGAACAATGCCGGGGAACCGGCGGCGGAGCCGGTGGAGCCAAGGGCGGGGACCAAGAGGAACGCAGGCGAGCAAAGCACACACCGGACACAGGGTCGGACTCGTGTGACCCAGGCGCTCGCACGCGTACGGAAAGCAGCTCAGCAAAGGAGGAAGGAGAAGTTCACAGCGCTCTTCCACCACCTCAGCGTCGATTTACTCCGGGAGGCGTTCCTCGTGCTCAAGCGCGACGCGGCCCCTGGGATGGACGGGCTAACGTGGCAGGCCTATGCGGCAGACCTTGAACGAAACCTCACTGATCTGCATGCACGGGTCCATCGGGGAGCGTACCGGGCGACGCCATCACGCCGGACGTACATACCGAAGGCGGACGGGCGACGACGGCCCTTGGCGGTCGCGGCGCTTGAGGACAAGATCGTCCAGAGAGCGACCGTTGCGGTGTTGAACTGTATCTACGAGGAAGAGTTCCTCGGGTTCAGCTACGGCTTTCGGCCAAAGCGCGGCCAGCACGATGCGCTGGACGCCCTGGTGGTCGGGATCACCGACAAGAAGGTGAACTTCATTCTTGACGCGGACGTCCGATCCTTTTTCGATGAAGTCAGCCAGCATTGGCTGATCCATTTTGTCGAGCATCGGGTGGGCGATCCACGCATCATCCGCCTGATCCAGAAATGGTTGAAGGTGGGCGTGCTGGAGGACGGGGTCGTCGCGGTCAGTGATAAGGGGACGGGACAGGGTTCGGTGATTTCGCCGCTGCTCGCCAACGTCTACCTGCACTACGTGTTTGATCTTTGGGCCGAGCGCTGGCGACGGCGCGAGGCCACGGGCGGAATGATGATCGTGCGGTATGCCGATGATATCGTCGTTGGCTTCGCGCAAGAGGTCGATGCCCGGCGCTTCTGGGACGCGATGCGCAAGCGGTTCGAGGAGTTTGCGTTGTCGCTACATCCGGAGAAGACTCGCCTGATCGAGTTCGGTCGCCAAGCGGCGGACCGGCGCGACCGGCGCGGGCTCGGTAAACCGGAGACCTTCAATTTTCTGGGGTTCACCCATATCTGCGGACGCTCCCGTCATGGCAAGTTCCTCCTCAAGAGGAAATCCCGGCGTGACCGAATGCGGGGTAAGCTCAAGGAGATCAAGGAGGAGATGCGACGGCGGATGCACCAGTCGATCCCCGAGCAGGGGCGTTGGCTGGCGCAGGTTGTCAGAGGCTACTTCGCCTATCACGCCGTGCCGACCAACTCGGCGGCGATCGGAGCTTTCCGCCACCATGTGGTTGACCTTTGGCGCTGCTCGCTGTCGCGACGCAGTCAGCGAGGTGGGATCACCTGGCAGCGGATCAAGCAGATCGCTGATGACTGGCTTCCTCAGCCAAGAATCCTTCATCCGTGGCCGCAGCAGCGTTTTGCCGTCAGGTACTCGAGGTAGGAGCCGTATGCCCGAATTGGGCTCGTACGGATCTGTGCGGGGGGCGGCTGGCAACAGCCGTCCCTACCGCGAATGCCGGCATGACGAGGCTATCCACGCGCTGCGGCGGCCGGCGTCCGAAAAGCGCCAAGGCACGAAATCGCGGGAAGTGGGGCACCGGCGGTGCCGCGGGCGTTTATGGAGATTTAGCCGCGGTACGTTGATTTGAGTGCCGGGTAATTTTTCGGA
>DATDHL010000280.1:0-7312 GCA_036521575.1 Edaphobacter sp.
TCGCACGGCGCCGGATGTATAGAGACCTTGAGGATGAGATTCAGCAGCATCTTGCGGAGAAGACGGATGCCCTGATGGCGGAGGGGATGAGCCGCAAATCGGCAGAGCATGCGGCGAAACGCGAGTTCGGGAATGTGACAACGACAAAGGAGCGCAGCCGCGAGGCCTGGATGTGGCCTGTGGTGGAGAGCGTCTTTACCGACCTGAGACTTGCCTTACGGAAGCTACGACGGTCACCGGGATTTACTGCGACGGCTGTGTTGACGCTGGCGCTGGGGATTGGGGCGAATGTCGTGGTGTTCAGCGTGTTGAATGGACTTGTGCTTCGACCGCTGGAGGTTCCTGAGCCGAACAATCTGTTCCAGGTGATTAATGGGCAATGGTATGTGCAGTCGTATCGCGACTATCTGGACTATCGTAACCGCGATGGGTCGTTCAGCGGGATGATGGCGTACCAGAATGAACGAGTGGGCGTGACGGTGGGTAAGTCGGTTTCAAGAAGTTGGGGGTTTGCCGCTTCGGGCAACTACTTCGAGGTGCTTGGCCTTGAGCCTGCATTGGGCCGGTTCTTTCATCCGGAGGATGAGCATGGACCCGGTTCGGCGCCTTATCTTGTGCTGAGCTACGACTTCTGGCAGCGGCAGTTCAGTGGATCGCGAGATGTGTTGGGACAGACGGTTGAGCTGAACAAACACCCCTTTACGGTGATTGGAGTGGCTGGAAAGGATTTTCACGGGACAGATGCGTTTATGTGGCCGGATTATTGGTTTCCACTGATGAATGCAGCTCAGGTGACGGGAAACAACGATCTTCCATTCCGCGATCACTATGGGTTTTCTGTGATGGGACGGCTGAAGAAGGGTGTTACTCCGCAGCAGGCCACGCAGAGCCTGAATGCACTGACGAGCCAGATGGGCAAAGAGGACAAAAAAGACGACGGATTGACGGCGCGACTGATACACGCTGGTCCGGGAGGAGATGCCAACGATCCGGTGAGGAAGGCGTTGCTGGGGATGATGATGCTGGCGACACTGGTTCTGCTTGCGGCTTGTGTGAACCTGGCGAGCATCTTTGCGGCTCGTGCAGCGGATAGAAGCAGCGAGTTGGCTGTCCGTATGGCGATCGGTTCGAGCAGATGGCATGTAGTTCGACAGTTGCTGGCGGAGGCCGTGCTGGTTTCGGGGACGGGTGGGATGGTGGGAGTGATGGCTGCGAGAGCGCTGTTGGGAGTGCTGAGCCATTGGCAGCCGTTTGGAGATTTTCCGACGCACTTTTTAATTGCGCCCAATGCTCGTGTCTATCTTGTTGCGCTGGGCTTGTCGATTGGGAGCGGCATCTTGTTTGGACTGCTGCCTGCGCGGCAGGTGTTGAAGATGGATGTGCTGCAGGCGATCAAGACGGGTGGCGGACAGTCGGAGTCGTTTCGTGGGTTCGCACTGCGAGATGTGTTGTTGCTAGTGCAGATTGCTGTCTGCACGTTGCTTGTGACGGCTTCACTGGTGGCCGCACGGGGGATGCAGCGCGCGTTGCGGGTGCCGCTGGGGTTTGAACCGAGAGGAGTGGTGTTGGCACAGGCCGATCTGCGCATGGCCGGGTACTCGGGGGAGACGGCGGTGCCGGTGCAGAAGAGATTTCTTGAGGTAGCTGCGGCGATTCCTGGCGTGAACGTGGCTGCAGGTGCGGATGCGGTGCCGTTTCAGGGTGGAGGCGGATGGTTTGTTTATCGAGATGGAACTACGGAGTTCATCAATAAGAACAGACTGTTCGGTGCGCCCACTTTTCTAGTGTCGCCGGGTTATCTGGAGGCTACGAAGACGCGGCTGATGGCGGGTCGCGAGTTCAACTGGCATGATGACGCTTCATCGCCCGGGGTGGCGATGGTGAATGAGGCTTTTGCAAAGAGGGTGTTCGGCAATGAGCCTGCGATAGGGCGGCATTTTCTGCTGTGGGCCACGGCCAGGTATGAGGTAGTGGGGGTTCTGGAGGATGGCAAGTATGGAACTCTGGTGGAGGACGCTACACCGGCGATGTTCTTTCCGATGATGCAGGGAGTGGGTGGGCATCTGCCTACGAGAGCGATGCTGATTGTGCGGTCGGAACTGCCGGCGGACCAGATGACAACTTCGCTGCGACGGGCGCTTGCTAATGTCGAACCGAATGTTCCTTTTTCGACAACGTTGTGGGAAGACGAGGTGGATCGCTCGATGGTACCTGCGCGGGCGGCGACCACGGTACTGAGTGTGATGGGTCTGCTGGCCGCGATGCTGGCGGTGACGGGCGTGTTTGGGATGGCTTCGTATGCGGTAGCGAAGCGGATGAAAGAGCAAGGGATTCGCATCGCGCTGGGCGCGCAGCATCTTCAGGTGATGCGTTCGACGCTGGGGAGGCCAGTGCTTTTGCTGCTGGTTGGAGCGGGTATCGGGCTGTCGCTGGGAGTGCTGATGAGCCGCGTGATGGCGCATCTTGTGGCATATGCGACTTCACGTGAACCGCTGATTCTGGCTGGCGCGCTGCTGACGATGCTGTTGTTGGGCGTGGCGGCTATGTTGATTCCTGCGCGGCGTACTCTGGCGATTGATCCGGCTCAGTTGTTGCGGGAGTAGAGACTTTAGGTTGCAACGGAGAGTTCTTCTTCGAGGCGTTGCTTTTCGAAGAGGCTGGTGTAGTAGCCGTTGCGGGCGAGGAGTTCGTCGTGGGTGCCTAGTTCGGCGATGCGGCCGGCTGCGAGGACGGCGATCTGATCGGCGTTGCGGGCCGTGGAGATGCGGTGGGAGATGAAGACGGTGGTGCGGCCCTCCATGACGTTGCGGAGGCCGTGGAGGATGCGCTCTTCGGTGTAGGTGTCGACGCTGGCGAGGGCGTCGTCGAGGATGAGGATGCTGGGGTTGCGGATGACGGCGCGGGCGATGGAGGTGCGCTGCTTCTGGCCGCCGGAGAGGGTGACGCCGCGCTCGCCGACCATGGTGTCGAAGCCCTTGGGGAACTCGAGGATCTCGGTGGCGATGTGGGCGATGGAGGCGGCTTCTTCGACTTGGTCGGCGGTTGCTTTGGGAACACCGAAGGCGATGTTCTGCCGGATGGTCTCGGAGAAGAGGAACGTCTCCTGAGGGACGTAGCCGATATTTTGGCGCAGAGAATCGAGGGTGAAGCTGCGGATGGGTTTGCCGTCGATTAGGACGGAGCCGGGCGCGGCATCGTGGAGGCGGGGGATGAGGCCGACGAGGGTGGATTTGCCGGATCCGGTAGGGCCTACGATGGCGAGGCTGGTGCCGGCGGGGATGCGGAGGTTGATGTCTTTGAGGACGGGTGGCGCGTCCGGGTAAGCGAAGGTGAGGTTGCGGAACTCGATGTCGCCGGTGACGCTGGAGGCGGTGGCTGCGGGATCGTCGGCGATGGCGGGCTTCTGCTTGAGTAGCTCGTCGATGCGGACAACGGAGGCGGTTCCTCGCTGGAAGAGGTTGACGACCCAGCCTACGGCAATCATGGGCCAGGTGAGCTGCACCATGTAGACATTGAAGGCGGTGAATTGGCCCACGGAGATGCGATGCTGGACGACTTCATGGCCGCCGACGAGGAGCGTGATCATGAGGGAGAGGCCGAGGACGAACTCAAGCGTGGGCCAGAGCATGGCCATGAGGCGGACAAGGTAGAGGCTGCGGTGGATGTACTCCTGGTTGGCCTCTTCGAAGGAGGCGATCTCGGCGTCTTCCTGAGCGAAGGCGCGGATGAGGCGGGCTCCAGAGAAGTTTTCCTGAGCCTTGGCGGAGATGTCGGAGAACATCGCCTGGATGCGCTCGAATCGGCGGTGGATGCGGTTGCCGAAGTACTGGACAAGGACCGATGCCATGGGAAGCGGGACGAAGGCGAAGAAGGTCAGCTTTGGGCTGATGCGGTACATGAAAGGCAGCGCGGCGGCCATGAAGACGATGGTGTTGGCGCTGTACATGATCGCGGGGCCGAGGAGCTGGCGGACGGCGTTGAGGTCGTTGGTGGTGCGGGCCATGATGTCGCCCGTGCGGTGGGTGTGGTAGAAGATGGGGGGCTGACGCTCGAGGTTGGCGAAGAGATCGTTGCGGAGGTCGAACTCGATTTCGCGGGATGCCCCGATGATGACCTGCCGGGTGATGTAGAGGAAAACGGCAGAAAGTGCAGCGATGAGGAGGAGGCGGAGGGCGTGATGGAGGACCACGGTCTGGGTGAGGTGGTGCTGCATGTCGTCGATCGCATGGCCGATGACGGCTGGGATCAGCACCTTGATGACGTTGTAGAGAACGACCGCGACCCCGCCCCAGGCGAGTGATTTCCAGTATCGCCTGAGGTATGGGGTAAGTGGTCTAAGTTTTTCGAACATATGGTTTTGTTCTGAAACGACAACGATTAGATGTGATCAGCGTCACTGCGGGTTCTGGGTTTTGGGTTGGGCGCTGGTGGGAGCTTCTGTTGGAGCGGCTCCGCTGGCGGGTTTGTCGGTCGGTTCGGCTGGTTTGGTGTCGGGCTGGGTTGGAGCCGGTGCAGGCTTGGGTTGGGGTGGGGTGTCGGACTGGTCGACGAGTTCGATATCGAAGATGAGGTCGGCCTTTGCGGGGATGACGGGCGGACGGCCGCTCTCGCCGTAGGCTAGCTGGTAGGGGACGAAGAGGCGACGCTTGCCACCGACGTGCATTCCTTGGAAGCCGGTGTCCCAGCCGGGGATGACCTGGCGGGCACCATAGGGGAAGGTGATGGGGGTGCCGCGGTCGACGGAGGAGTCGAATTTGGTGCCGTCGGTGAGCCAACCGGTGTAGTGGACGGTGTAATACTTGCGGGACTCGGCGGGGGGGCCGGTGCCTACGACGGTGTCGATGTAGCGGAGGGCGTAAAGAGGCTTGGGAGTGCCTTCGACCTTGGGGACGCCGGGTGGGTTATCGGCTGGGTTTGCTGGAGGTGACACGGGCTTTGAAGCCGCTGCAGTGGTAGTTGCGGCACGGTGGGTGGTGGGGGTGGGTTTTTTCGGAGCGGTTGCGGTTTGGGCGGTTGCGGCGGTGCTGAGTGCGGCCACGAGGGCGAACGAGGAAAGCTTAAAGGTCATCGTGATTTCAGTTTAGGACGTTTCGGACATTTTGGGGGCGAATGTCATAGAGGCAAATGGGAGAAGGGTTTCCCCAATGGTATGCAGGTAGTTGCAGTTTGGGATTTTTCCTGGGGATGATTCAGTCGAGAAGATGACAGACAATTAGCTCGCCTGGTGTGGGTTAGCGATTTGATATCAAAACGGTAAATATGGTCAGCTATTTGCCTGATATTGAATGCTCGTGTTCGATAGCTAGTTGGGTGTACGGACGTGTTTTTCTGACTGCGGGCCACTGCCGGTTCGTTCGTATAACCATAGGTTCCGAAAAGTTTGGGTATGGTCCAGATCCACCACGACCTCGTGGAGCATCAATCATCGCGCAAACATATCGTTTTATCGCGGGAATGGGATGGTGGCGTGATGGAGATTGCATGGCGAGGATCGCGGGGATGATTCGACCAAAGCTTTGTAGGCAGAGACTTAGCCGGAGCTTTTGCTCCGGCATTTTTTTGTTTATGGGCGGCGGGGTTTGCTTCAAGACCGTCTAACGAAAACGTCCGCGGATACCGGAGGTGGCAATGGTGTTGACGATACCGCCGTTTACGTTGGAGATGGCGAGGGCGAAGGTCAAAGAGATCGAGGATGCCTGGAATTCGCGGGATCCGGACCGAATGGCTGCGATCTGCACAGAGGATGCGAAGTGGCGTAACCGGGTGGAGTTGGTCGAGGGGCATGAGCAGATTCTGGCGTTTTTGCGGCGCAAGTGGGAGAAAGAGCTGGATTACCGGCTGCGAATGGACCTGTGGTGTTGGGGGGTGGATCGGATTGCGGTGAATTTTCGGTATGAATGGCACGGGGTGGATGGGCAGTGGTTTCGGTCGTATGGGAACGAATTGTGGGAATTCGCGGCAAATGGGCTGATGAAGCGGCGGATTGCAGGAATAAACGACATTGAGATTGGGGCGGATGAGCGGCAGATTTTGTAAATTTCGCTGGTCAGGTTGTGGTTTTAGCTGGTTAGTAAGTGGCTAGTTGCGGTCAAGAACGATGCTTGCGGCGGTGCGGACTGCGGGGGATGGGTCGGTCTGTTGGAAGGGCTGGAGCAGCTCGCCGAGGTTGGGTGGGTGGAGTTCTTCGAGGTGGAAGGGGACTTCGCTGCGCACGAGCGGGTCGGGATCGTGGAGGCGGGCGGTCAGGAGCTCGAGGACGTTGATCGTGGTGCCGTTGACGGTTTGGCCGTCGTATTGGGCGAAGACAAGGGCGTGGCGGAGGGCCATGAGGCGGTAGTGGGAGATGTCGCTCTGGAGGGTGGTGAGGAGAGCGGGGTAGCCTGAGGGGTCTCCTAGTTCGGCGAGGTAAAAGGCAGCTTTGTACTGGTCTCCCAGGGGGTCGGGGGAGTGGAGGAGATTGAGCAGGGCTGCGTGGGCTCGCTCTGTGTTGCCGCGGAGGGCGAGGGACATGGCGGCTTCGATGAGGACGTCGTTTGCAGCGGTGGGCTTTGCTCCATCTTCGGATTGGGTGAGGAGGGCTTCGAGGTTTTGGGTGAGGGATTGATCGACTGTTGCGTCGTCTGCTTTGGCGCGGCCTGTGAGGTAGGCGGCAGTGTAGGCTCTCATCGGTTCTGTCGATGCGAGGGCCTGGGTGATGGCTTCGGCGGTGAGGGGTGGTGGGGTGTCAGGCTCGGATTTGTCGGTGGTGAAGAGATTGGTGACCATCGAGGGGAAGGATCGGCGCTCGCGGTCGAGGAGGGGCTCGGTGCGGTGGGGGAGGTTGGCGTTTGTGATGTTTGGTTGGAGGGGGTGATCGATATTGAGCCTCGGTTTGAGATCTGTGAGCGGCGGAATGAAAGGCATACCCCGGGGGCTAAAGCCCCTTTTCTTTTGGCGCCCGAGAGATGGCCAAGCCTGAAGGCTTGGCTTACCTAGAAACAAAGGCAAACCTAGAAGCAAAGGCAAAAGCTACAGCGAGTTGATGGGGCCCGGGTTTTGTGGAGCAGTATAGCGAAATGGGGGTGGGTTGTGGCTGGGGTGAGGAGGGTTCGCGCTTTCGCGCGAATGACCCACTCATGCGATGAGACCGCATGAATGGGGCACCCGAACGATCAACCGAAAATCATGCAATTAGAACTCAGGGGTGTGCGGGGGGCGGCGGAGGTGGGGCGGCTAGCTTTTTGCCTTGCACTTCGACGGCGTCGGCTAGCTTCTGGTATTCGTCTTTGCCGTCGGCGTAGGCATCGATCTCTCCTTTGAAGGAGTCGTGGGA
>DATDHL010000281.1:0-14940 GCA_036521575.1 Edaphobacter sp.
ATCGCCCTCCTCGAAGCCGCCAACCTAACCCTACCCCCAACCACCACCCTGGCCTCGATAGGCCCCATCACCTCCCAAGCCCTCCGAGACCTAGGCCACCCCCCAACCCTCGAAGCCCCCGAACCCACCATCCCCGCCCTAGTCCAAACCCTAGCCCAAAGCCTCTAAGGATTCTCTCCCAGCCTCTAGTCGTAACATTGCCGGTGCTGTTGTCGCTGCTCTTCTTGCTTGTCATCCCCGCAGGGGATCTGCTTCTGCCGTTGCTTGTTCTCCGCCCAACCCAAAAACAAGCACCATCCACAAACCACACTAGCCACACCTTTTTCCGCTAGCTACCCACCAAACACCACACCCGAACCACCTTAATGCGAACTCCAAGTCTTATCCGAAGAGTCACAAAGCGTCTCCAGCGTACAGTCCACACACTTTGGCTTCCGAGCCACACAAACCTGCCGCCCATGATGAATCAGCTCATGCGAAAACGCGATCCACCGATCCTGCGGAATGATCTTCATCAAGTCCCGCTCTACCTTCTCCGGAGCAGTCTCCCAAGTCAATTCCAACCGTCTCGATAACCGCATAACATGCGTATCTACAACAACTCCCACCGCAATCTTAAACCAGGACCCGAGCACAACATTCCCCGTCTTCCGAGCCACCCCCGGCAGCCGAAGAATCTCCTCCATAGTCTGCGGAACCTTCCCCCCAAACTCCTCCACCACCACCCGAGCAGCCCCCTGAATCGACTTAGCCTTATTCCGAAAAAATCCCGTAGTCCGAATCAACTCCTCCAACTCCGGCAAAGAAGCCCTCGCCATAGCCTGAGGAGTAGGAAAAGCCTTGAAAAGAGCCGGCGTAACCAGATTCACCCGCACATCCGTACACTGCGCCGACAGGATCGTCGCCACAGTTAACTCCCATGCGTTTCTATGAGTTAGCGCACACACCACCCCCGGATACGTCTCGCGCAAAACCTTCAGAATCGCCGCCACCCGAGCAGGATCCGTAGGATTCTTCCGTCGTTTTTCCGTGCTTATCCGTGGCATCCGCGGTCGTCACCCAAGCCGATCCAGCATCTCCGCCGCCGGAACCCGCACGCAACTAAAGATCGGCGTGTCCTGCAGCGTATACATACTGATCTCCGTCTCCCTCAGCTGCTGCACCAGATCCAGAAAATCCTCAGGAAAATTCGTCTCAAACGCCACCACAAACTCCTGATCATCAATCCCGAACGAATAAGTAGTATTCAGCTTCACCCGCGGATACATCAGCCCAATGCGGATATGCTCATCCATCAACCGCTTCCGCTCCGTCGCAGGCAGCAGATACCAAGGCCGAGTCTTCCAGAACGGATAAATAAAAATGTACTTCTGCCCCCCCGGACGAATAGCCCCGCGCCCTTCGCCCTCACTCTCATCCGGCCTGTCAATCTGGTACTGCGACCGCTTCGTCATCGCCAAAAAATTATGCGGCGAGTTCAAATATCCACCCAGCGGAGTCCGCATCAACTCACTCCGCATCTGGTTTAGTTCATCCACGCCATACCCAATCGACCACACGCACATATCCACGTCGCCGCGCGTGCCAATCGTCGAATAAGTCATCGACAAAAACTCGCCCGGCTTATTCCACTTCGCCAGAACCTCGGCAAAAGCAGCCTTGTGCGCGGCCTTCTCCTCTGCAGGAAGCCGCCGCCACTCCGGCATCACCTTATAGAAGCTGAAGCAAACAATCTGCCGCTTCACCGGAGGCTTCGACGGATCATGCGGAGCAGCTCCATAGCTGCTGGCAGGTCGCCCCGATTGAGCAGGTGCTGTTGCCGCAGAAGCTGCTGATGATCCAGCGGTTGTAGTGGTCCCTTCGACTGTGGCTTCTGAGCCGGTAATAGTATTCGACATGGCGCTTCTCCTGACTCTTCCATGCTAGCTCATCGCCGCATATCGCTCACCTCGTATACTCAAACTGCATGTCCGAAAAACTCATCGAAATCCTAGTAGGCCTCATCAGCAGCGGCGGATACATCAGCGTCATCCTCCTCATGGCGATCCAGTCCGCCTGCATTCCCATCCCGTCTGAAATCATCATGCCGCTCGCCGGCTACGCTCTCGCCCACTCGCAACTCGACCTCATCATCCTGGCGACCGTCGCATCCCTTGCCTCCAACCTCGGTTCCATCCCCGCCTACTGGGTCGGCGCACGTGGCGGACGTCCCATGGTCGAGCGCTACGGCAGCTACATGCTCCTTAGCAAGCGCGACCTCGATCGCGTCGATCACTTCTTCGCACGTTACGGCTCCATCACCGTGTTGATTGGCCGCATGCTCCCCATCGTCCGTACCTTCATCGCCTTTCCCGCTGGCGTTGCAAAGATGAACCAGGTTCGCTTCCACATCTACACTTTCCTTGGCTCCTGGCCCTGGTGCTACGCGCTGGCCTACATCGGCATGAAGCTCGGCGACGAGTGGAACACCGACCCTCGCTTCAAGGCCATCTTCCACCGCTTCCACCTCGGCGTCGAACTCGTCATCATCGCCTGCTTCCTCTGGTTCGTCATCTCCCACTGGAAGAACCGCATCCGCATCGAAGCCGCGTGAGACCCGTGCACACATAAAACACTTTGCAGAAGAGCTCTTTCTAAGAGCCATAAGAGCCGCGCCAGTATTGCAAAAATGCGTAACCGCTAACGCCTACGGATTCGCCCCATTCATTTGCGCCGCGTGTTTCTGTGAGCGATACTGGCTCTTCCGCCCACAACGGAAAATTGCCTCACAGAAGGGTATTGCCTAAGCATGTCTACAACCGGCTCAGCCAGCCAAGAAGCCGCGAGCATCAAGCCCGCAACAGGAAAACTAGGCGTCATGATCCCCGGCATGGGAGCCGTCGCGACCACTCTCATCGCAGGCGTAGAAGCCATCCGCCGCGGCCTCGCCAAGCCCATCGGGTCCACCTCGCAGATGAGCACCATCCGTCTCGGCAAGCGCACCGACGCACGCACCCCGCTCATCAAGGACTTCATTCCCATCGCTCAGCTTGACGACCTCGTCTTCACCGGATGGGATATCTTCGGCGGCAACCTCTACGACGCAGCCAAGACCGCGCAGGTCCTCGACCGTGATCAACTCGAACAGATCCGCCCCTTCCTCGAGTCCATCGAGCCCATGCCCGCCGTCTTCGACCAGCACTACGTAAAGCGCCTCGAGGGCAAGAAGGTTAAGACCGGCAAGAACAAGTGCGACCTCGCCAACCAGATCCGCAACGACATCGCCGAGTTCAAGACCAAAACCGACCGCCAGGTCATGATCTGGTGCGGCTCCACCGAGATCTACCTCGAGCAGACTGCCGTCCACCAGACCCTCGAAGCCTTCGAGCGCGGCCTCGTCGAAGACGACCCCAACATCTCGCCCTCCATGCTCTACGCCTGGGCTGCGCTCAAGGAAGGCATCCCCTTCGCCAACGGCGCCCCCAACCTCACCGTCGACATCCCCGCCCTGCAGGAGCTCTCCAAAAAGATGAACGCTCCCATCTGCGGCAAGGACTTCAAGACCGGCCAGACCTTCATCAAGACCGTCCTAGCCCCCGCCTTCAAGGTCCGCAACATCGGCGTCTCCGGCTGGTACTCGACTAATATCCTCGGCAACCGCGACGGAGAAGTCCTCGACGACCCGGACTCCTTCAAGACCAAAGAGGTCTCCAAACTCGGCGTCCTCGAGCACATCTTCCAACCCGAACTGCACCCCGACCTCTATAAGGACATCTACCACAAGGTCCGCATCAACTATTACCCGCCACGCGGTGATAATAAAGAGGGTTGGGACAATATCGACATCTTCGGCTGGCTCGGTTACCCCATGCAGCTCAAGGTCGACTTCCTCTGCCGCGACTCCATCCTCGCCGCACCCCTTGCACTCGATCTCGTCCTCTTCATGGATCTCGCAGCCCGCACGCCAAGCCTGCGCGGCCTCGGCATCCAGGAATGGCTGAGCTTCTACTTCAAGGATCCCGACTCCGCCCCCGGCGTCTACCCCGAGCACGACCTCTTCATCCAGCACATGAAGCTGAAGAACACTCTCCGCCACATCATGGGCGAAGACCTAATCACCCACCTCGGCCTCGACTACTACGGCGAGTAATTCGGAAAATCAATCGGACGAGGGCGGTTGCGAGAACATATCTCGTAGCCGTCCTCGTCTTTTCGCGCTACAGTTTGGCCCGATCAGGAAATCAGAATATTAGCCCTCGCCTGGCCGCATCGGCGTCGTGCGCCAGTTCGTGAAACAACTTGAAGAACGCCGCAGACTGACCAATAAAGAGGCCCATATCCGTTAGGAAATTCACCACGTTCATGGCAATACCATTTGTCTCAGTGGGACGAATGATCGAGCATCGAGGAAGCTTGCGGCTAAGGAATGGGCACGGCTCCGGCATGATCAGGTTGGTTGTGAACTCCTCGCCGCCAAACGGAGCCGAGTTCAAGTCTGGAAAGGTCACAGATACTCCCGTGACCGGATCTACTGCCGTCAAGGGTAGCGCATTGCCAGCCTTGTCCGACCAGGTTTGAAAGTGCATCGTTTCAGTGGGCCCGATGCTGATCAAAATTCGCAACACCTCTACGCTTGTCGCTCTCTGCGCCATGGCGGGATAAAGACTGTTGCCCCCCTGTTCAATAGTAGGGAAGTGGAAGCCTGCAGTATTCGCAATTGCCTGAAGGAAGTTCGGATCTTTGGTATCCGCGTCCGTCCTGGGAATCGCCGTATGCTTTCCCGTCGCTAAAGTTGGGATCGCCTGCGGAAAAGTGAAGTTCGGTTCGAGGTCGGGGTTATGGCTGTCGTCGCGGTAACGAGTCCACCAGCTTGTATCCACCGTGAGTTCCATCAGATTTGTGATTCGCAGCTTTCCGCTGGAGCCTGTCGCCGTACTGCCCGGTAGCGTGCGAAATGACTCAAGATTGACCGTCGAGGCCCCCTTGGAGGCAAGGTACGCATTGAGGAAGTTCTGGTGGGTGAATTCATCGTCGGTATTGTCGTGGACGTACTGGGCCATGTCAGAATCCAACACCGAAAGTGCGTCAGTGAAGGCCGGATTCCCACTTCCTCCCGGGACCTCACTGTCCTGAACGCCAGCGAGTTCGTTGTACTGTACCCAGAAGTCCGTTTCGATAATCTCTGCTGCCGCGGCAAACCGAAGCATGGCAGCATCTCCTCGAGTGAGAGCACCACTGCGCTCTCCAAATCCGTCGTCGGCGAAGACAGAAGAGCTACTGCCCAAGAGCCCCACGCCAGCGGTTGCCGCGCCTGCTGCGGTCAGGAAAGAACGCCGATTGAATGCGGTTTTCATGTTGATCCACGTGTTCTCCATAGAAAGAGCCTCCTATGCAAAGAGGTTGAACTTTACCAAGGAGACTGGTGTCAGTGAATCGTAAAAATATCGTCATCTTTCTGGTTGATGAACAGGCCATAAAAAGAAAAGCCCCGGGTATCATCCCGGAGCCTCTCTTTCAACCACCAATAACTCGTCCCTAATGAAGCCTGTAATACCCCCGATATGCGACCGGCGGATATCCATACGCGACCGCTGGTGGAGGGGGACGATACCCGTAAGCCACAGGAGGCGGGTACCCATAGGCCACGGGAGGAGGATACGCATAAGACACAGGAGGATACCCATAAACAGCCGGAGCCTGCTGTTGGACCACGACCGGAGGAGCCGCCTGCTGAATGATCGTAGGAGCCGGAGCCTGCACGACAACTACCGTCGGGCTAGGCTGCGGAGCATATTGAATCGGAGCCGCCTGCTGCACCGGTTGCGCATACGAACGTTCGATCGGAGCCGCTTCCTGCAGCGCCGGCGTTGGATCCGCATAGTTATACTTCGAGATCATCTCCGGCTGATGCTGCACTTCGGACTTTGTCGGAATCCCAAAGTCATTCAGCACCATCACCGTCAGGCGCGTCTCCGCCTTCAGTTCCGGGTACGGCCCACGCCGAGGCAGGTTGATCAGATCAATCGGCCACAGCACCGGGATCATCCACTCAATGGTGTCCTTAACCGGGTGGCCCGTCCCATGAATCTTTCCATCGCGGTCCACAGGATTCTTTCCCGAGGTTGCAACCACCCGCGTAGAGATCGGGATCACCGTGTCGTTGCCCACAATCATCCGGTCAAACTTCAACTCCATCCAGCCCTTGCCAACGAAGTGTCCGGGGTCCTTGTAATCTTCAAAGCGCCCGACCAGGTAGGCTCCATACGGAAACACAGATCGACCGTACATCTCACTATGGCTCAACTGGCAGAGCACCGGGTCGCCGACGTGCTCCGTCTTAGAAGAGAGGTGGGGCTCGGAGGTCATACATTGCACGACCGAACCGGCTGGGATAAGCTGCTCTGCACCTGCGCCGAGAGAAGCCGGCAAGACAAGCAGCAGCGTGGCAAGAAAGCGCTTCATAGGACCTCCTCAACGTACGTGGTCTAAGGGACCATGTTCCTTAACCTTCGTCGGACGGAGCTCGAAGACTGATCTTAAACTTGTGATGTTTTGGGGGGCCCGTGTTGCCGGGGATTATAGCTTAAACAATCGAACGCCCACCTATGTTTCTGCAGCCCGCACTAACCCCTGTAAAGACAACGAGCTAAAGCTGCAGCAAAGACGGCAAACTACACCTCGCAACCTCTTACGTTAAGGCTGCACCATAGGAATCTGCGCAGCCAGCTGCAGGTCAATCAGCATCACCAGCCGCCGATCCAACTGGAAAAACAAAGCGGTCTTCTTGCCCGATACCACCTTGCTAAACAGCGGCACATATTTGAGTCGCAACTGCGCCACCTGTTGATCGACACCAAGCAACTGGCGAGTCAAAGCCAAGGCCTTATCGTCAGTAAGCGTGTCGTAGTTCGCGGCATATTGCTTGATAGCGTCATACTTCGCATCGTTGATCTTCACCAGCTCGGCTGTGTACTGGTCATAGACTGGCCAGAACTTGACTGCCTCTTGGTCCGTAAGTTGCAGGTTGGCAGCGATGATCTGCTTCTTCTGCGAGCGAATGTCTTTTCGCAGTAAGTCGACATCCTGATCTACAGTGCTCTGAGGCGGGGTGTTCGAGGACGTTTGAGGCGAACTTTGACCCAGCAAACTGCTGGTCAAAATCACGATGATTGCCATGCTGATCGATATAAGATTCTTCCTGATCACAGAATTCTCCTCCTATTGTCGGAAAACAGTGGAATGGCCTTCGCAGCGTGATCCCGGGGAAGTGAACAGTGAAAACGTCTGTGGGTAGGATGCCGACAAGTCGCAGAACGTACGTCATACCTGGCAGAATTTCCTACCGTTACAACGTTCACGAATTCTATATGTGAATCTCTGTACTGTCACAATCGACCGTTTATGGGACGCGAGTGCTATGGAAGAACTGGATCTTCCACACGTCCCCTTCTTTATGAAGAAACGCCGACTCCAGCCATGTGAGACTCTTCGTCCCCGACTCATCCTGCAACGAGCCCCGATTGGTATAAGCAATCCAGGCATCGTTGCAAGTCAGATGAACCTCCGGCTCCGTCACCTTCCACTCGTACCGTTTACCCGCATCGTGCGCCGTTTTGATCAGATTCATCAGAGCATCGCCATCGAACCGCTTGCCCCCATCAAACGCAAAAAACTCCGCCGCCGCAACCTTATGAAAGCCATCCAGATCATCCTTTGTCGCTGCAACATACATCTGCTGCATCGCCTCGACAACCTTGACCTTGTCTTCGTCCGTCGTTGTACAAACTGCCGTGGAAGCCCCGGCCGGACCGCAGAAAACAATCATCGTCACCAACGACAACCCAGCAACGCGTCCGCAAAAATTCTTCATCGATTTGACACTGCCTCCACCGAATAAAACCCCACCGATTATCACACGCAGGTACCTTAAGATTTCAGTGAATCGATCCCTCATAACCGTCACTCTAGCCAGAGCATTTCGTCAGAGCCAAGGGCCCGGCCACATACCAGTCCTGGGGCAACGCCAAGGTAACTGGTCAAGTGAATTGGCGAGGCTCAAAGGCCTGACCTGTTCTTCTGCTCTACGATACGATCTTCCTTGAATGTCCTCAGATCCCACTCCCGACCGAACCCAACCCGAAATCCTCCGCACCTACACCGCCCTCCACCAGATCAGCCCAACCTGGGGAGGTCAACTCATCCTCTCCCTAAACCTCAACCCAGCAGGAGCAGCCCTCACCATAGCCGCCAACATAGCAGGAGCCGTCTGCCTCGGCATCGACAACGACCCCACTCACCTCCGCGATGTAGTCCGCACCGGCGCGGCCGACTTCATCGTCAACACCCTTGACGAAGCCATCCGAGCCATGAAGAACGAGGTCCGCAAACATGCCCCGCTCTCCGTCGCACTCAACGCCGACCCCATCCTCACCCTCAACGAAATCCTCGACCGAGGCCTAAGCCCCCAGCTCTTCTCAACCTTCCTCCCGCCCTCCAGTCTCGCCCCCGAACAATCCAGCATCCTCACCCAGGCCGCCCACCAATTCCAATCCCAGGGAGCATCCCTGATCGACTTCAGCGGAGAATCCAACTCCTACCCCACCTTATTCACCCCGAGCGACGCCCTCCTGACCCCGATCCTCGCCGAGCGCCACTGGACCCTCCAAACCCACACCTTCGACACCCCCGCCGCCCTCCGCGCCTTCGACGCCAAAGCCCTGACCATCCTCTCCCATGAAGCCCCCCACGACACCCTCCGCCGCCGCTGGCTCGAAGCTGCCCCCCGCATCCTCCAGCGCCAGCGCCCTCCACACCGCTCCCTCTGGCTCACCGAATCCGAATCATCCGCAATCAATTCAACATCCCAATAAGCGTGCCGACGATCTGATCGATCTCAGCTTTCTCCACAAGCGCACCCCTCAACTCATCCCTCCAAACGTACTCCCTCGACACGTCATTCTGAACGCACCACCTCAACTCGTAATTCCGAGCGCACTCTTTCAAATCGTCATTCTGAGCGAAGCGAAGAATCCCTGTATTTTGCCCGTAACGCCACAACTGCACTTGCCGTTGCCTTTCTTGTTTGTTATCCCCGCAGGGGATCTGCTTCTGCTGTTGTTTCGCTTGTCATTCTGAGCCGAGGCGAAGAACCTTCACATTTTTCGAGGTGAAGCGGCCCGAGGCCGCTATCCAAAGGTTTACCGCACATCGGAACCGCCCAAAAAACCTTGTCAAGCCCTCAACCCACTAACCCACTAAAAACAAAGCAAATATCACTGCCGAATCATTCCATTCAAACTGCTAAAATAGAATTAGATCGAAAAAGAAGAAAGCCCCGGAAAGCTGGGGTTTTTCTATTTAAAACCATCGCAGGTCATACCGGAGGTCCAGACCTAAGTCACATCTTTCGAAGACTTTACCTAATAAGTATGGGGGAGGGGGTACCTACTCCGCGACAGCCATCAACCGCTGCAACAATGCCTTCGTCCCCGCATCCGTCTTAGCCGATACCGGCAAAATCTCGTCGACCTCGTGCTCCCGTTTGAGCGCCGCCACATTCTTCGCCAGCACATTGTTCGAGAGCCGGTCCGCCTTCGTCCCAACGACCAGAAAAGGCCGCTGCGTCTGCTTCAAATAGGTAATCAGCTGATGATCATTCGCCTGCGGAGGAATATTAGTATCCACCAGGCACACACAAAGCGCCAGGGTCTCCCGTTCAGCGATGTAAGGCTCGATAAACTGAGGCCACTCCGCCGAGATCGACTTCGAGATCTTCGCGTACCCATACCCCGGCAGGTCTGCAAAGATCAGCGTCGGCTTCACCTTCATCTTCGCGCCTGCACCCTCATGCAGAGCAAAGAAGTTGATCGCCCGTGTCCGCCCCGGAGTAGACGAAGTATGCGCCTGCTTCGACCCAAGCAAAGAATTAATCAGCGAAGACTTACCCACATTCGAGCGTCCAAGAAACGCCACTTCAGGCGCGCCAAAAGTCTTAGCCTCAGAAGGGAAGTGAGAGACATCGGTTGCCGACAACAGAAAGACAGGGTTCAGCCGCATAGCTCCAGTCTACCGTCTCGTCACAGAACAAAGGCACCTGCTCCACAGAAAGAGCAGGTGCCCCGGCAATATCAATCCAGGCAGTCACTCCTTCGGCTTGACCGTCACCGTAACCGGAGCCGTCAGATGGAAGGTAACGACGGACTCCGCCGGAATCACAACATCCTTGTTCCCGGTAAACGCCGCTCCGGCAGTACCCGCACCTGCGCCGATCAGGCCGCCGATTAGGGCGCCCTTTCCGCCGCCGGCCAGACCGCCAATCAGCGCGCCTCCGCCAGCACCGCCGCCTACCATGCCGGCCGTGCGCTTACCTTTACCTTTTTCTTCCTTCTCGTAGGAATCAGCGCTCACCGGATAGCCGCTGATCTCGGTAAGTTGAATCCCTAGGGCCCCCGAGCCCTTAAATTTGCCACGACCCTTATCCGCAACTACGGTCCCGACAACATGCGCACCACGCGGAAACACAGTTGCGCCTCCGGATGTCTTCACAGGAGCCGCCAACTCACCAGTGAACCCGTCACCCACGTTGTTATTCTTTGCACTCAACTGCTGAGTAATGGTGACCGATATCGCGGTTCCTGTTGGAGCCGTCAACTTCTTAGGCGGCGGCGGTGGAGCAGGTGCGACAGCCTCAGCGGGCATCGGAGCAGGCGCCGCTTGTGCCACCGGAGCAGGTGCAGGCGTCGCAGCAGGAGTCGGTGCTGGAGTTGCTGCAGGGGAAGCCGCCGGAGAAACTGATGGAGCAGCCGCCGGCTCAGTCGCAGGCTGACTGGCAGGTTGCTGTGTCGTCGCATCGGACGCTGGAGGAGAGCTTTTGCATCCACTCATCACCAAGACCGAAGACAGAGCGAGGGCCGTTACAAAGGACAATGACTTCGCGCGCATAGATCGTCTCCCGAAGACTGCAAAAATTCGTGTTAGCACTATACTCCCGGATAGAGTCCAGATGCGCCCGCAGAGTTGTATGCGGAGCCTGCTCCTCAGACTTTTTCGCAAACCCGCATGCTGCTCGGTCTCATCGAAACAACATTTTCGAGCTTCCGTCTCGGGCAAAATCTGCTGACCTATCCAATCGAACTTCCTTCAATCGACCAGCAGCAAAGCATCGTGCACGGGCAAAAGTCACGAGTAGATATGCACGTCGAATCTTTTCTCCTCACACACTTATCACCCAAAAGTGGCAGGAGCATTTACGAAGCGAAGACGTAAACGTCGGGTATTCTCCTCCATGACATGATGAATAGCTTCTCATTGTTCGGCCTCTCCTCCCCCAGTGAATCTGCCATCGGCAGCAAGATCATCTTGTTGTTCAAGGCGGTTCCTCCGAGCATTCCTTTTCACTCCGGCAACGGTCCACTTTACGCACCTTTCGTCTTATAACTTTCTTTCACTCCATCTCTTGATCATCCCGTCTGTCACGCAAACTGCACTACCCTTCGGAGGGATTACCTATGAACTGCAATCATTTCACCCGTCTAACGGGCTCAAGGCGAAACCTGCTCGCCTTGCTTGCATCGAGTGCCATATTTACGGCAGGCTGCACAAATATGTCGACAACGGCAACCTCTTCGAACCCACTTAGCGTAGCCGCCACGATCGGTGGTAGGGTGCATGGCGGTAACCAGCCAGTTGGCGGCGCTACAGTCAATCTCTACTACGCTGGCGAAACCGGTATCGGTTCCGGAGATGCGACAGCTGGGGCCGGTCTCGGAGCGCCCATCCTTGCTGCCACTACGGTTAGTGCAAACGACGGCACGGGTTCCTTCAGTTTCATCCATGATCCGGTTAATGGTCATACGACCACAGGCAATACATTCTCCTGCCCAACAAACAATCCAGTCGTCTATGTCGTCGCACGCGGGGGTAACACGCTCAATACGCAGGATTCCAGCATCAATAACACCGCATCCGCGTTCATCGGCGTCTACGGTCTTTGCAGTGATATAGCTACTTCAGGCTTTATCGACCTATCCGAAGTCACAACTGTGGCCACGATGGCTGCACTCCAGCAGTATTTCAATCCAGTGACGGAGAGCATCGGCGCCGATGGCATCGCTGCTTCCAAGCAGGCGCTGATCAACTCGGTAGCCACAATCTCAAACCTGGTCAATCGTTCTACCGGAACTGCGCTCGCTTCTTCGCAGATCTCAGGCGCATCCGCGTATCTGGGTAACGGAGCCACGAGTGTGACCGTTACTGCAACGCCGCAGACCGCAAAGATCAATCAACTGGCGAATATCGTCTCAGCCTGCGTCAACAATACTTCAGCCAGTGCGTCTGCATGCACCACCCTCTTTGCCAACGCCACTCCGCCTAATATCGCTACGACATCCAGACCCTACCACACCGCTGCCTTTACCTCGGCTACCGACGTTCTTCAGGCTACCTATTACATGCTGACCAATCCCACCAACGGGAGTTCGGCCAATCTCCAAAACCTCTTCAACCTTGCACCTGCTGTGGGCGCACCTTTCCAACCAACCCTCGCCGCAGCCCCGACTGATTGGACCATTGCCATTACCTACAGCAGCAGCAGCACCTGCGGTACCAATGGCGGCAGCTTCATCTACAAGCCGCAGGCTCTAAGTATCGATATCAACGGAAACCTCTGGATCTCCAACGGTCAGGCCACTACAGGCAATCTCACCGAGATCTCAGCCAATGGTGTTCCAACTACATGCCTTCCTCTCGGAGCATCTCGCGGCGAAGCAATCGATACACTTGGCAACATCTGGTACGCCAGCACGGACTCGAATAACATCTACCGTTACAGTCCCGGCACAACACTTAGCGTGCCTCAGGGTCTTCTCGCCTTTCCCACTACCCAGACCCCCCTCGCTGTAGCGGCCGATGGCTCGGGCAACGTCTACTTCTCAACGATCGCCGATTCTTCGCTCTACGAAATCCCCGGTGCCGCATCTGCAACTGCGGCCGTAGCTCCGGTTCAGGTCTCCTCCGTCCTCGGGCCCCTTCCTATCAGCCTCATGGTCGACAAGTCTCACTCGATCTGGGCTACGTCCGGAAGTGGTTTCGTCTCGCGAGTCACGCCAGGCGCATCGGGTGACCCAAATTTCCTAAATGGTTTCTCCACGACTCCATTCAACGTTCTTGACGGTAGCTATGGGATAGCCGTGGCGAAAGATAATAGTGTCTTCGTCTCTTCCGGCGGAGCCAGCAGCAGCCTGACCTACCTTACCGGATCGGGTGTCTCCTATGCATCCGCTTCGGGATGGCCGACTGCGGCTGGTCTCGGTGGTATCAACAATCCTGCCTCCGTCGTATTGGATGGAGCACAAAACGTCTGGACTATAAACAGCTCGAATAACTCTGTAAGCGGACTGGACAGCATCAGTGAGATAACCAACCTCGGCACCAATCTGACACCAAACGGTACTGACACTGGTGGCTTGCAGCAGTCCTCTGGCTTTTCAGGAGGTCGTGCGATCATCGTCGACCAATCAGGCAACGTTTGGATCGCGGGAGATGGCATACTGGGCAGCCCGTCCAACTTTGTTACTGAAATCGTCGGGGGTGGTGTTCCCGTCTACCAACCCTACGCCGTTGGCCTCGCGAACGGGCGCTTCCAGAACATGCCTTAATCTGGTAGCTGCACCCACAAATAGAAAGGCCCCGGACGACAACTCCGGGGCCTTTCTATTTCTTTTAGTAAGTTCCCTGACGCATCAATATCTAGCAGTTTGTAGCAGCGAGTCTACTGTTCCGCGAGGTTGAACACCCTCTCCATCGCTACCCACCTCTGACCGGGCCTGGATTGCGGCAGCGGCTGCTGAAGGCCGCCCATAATTGCCTCCCACTCTTGCACTTTGGCATTTGCTGCGTCTGCCGCAGCCTTCGCCGAGAGAGAGAATTTGTTATCAACATCCATAATCATGAACATGCGTGTGCCTAGAAGATAGATCTCCATGCCCACCACTCCGGCATCGAGCAGACTCTGCTTGACCTCCGGCCATATCTTTACGTGATACCGCTTGTACTCGGCAATTGCTGTAGCGTCATCCTTTAAATCCAGTGTCAAACAATGGCGTGGCATGTCTTCCTCCGCATACTCGTTGCGGCTTAGCGCGACAACCGCACAAAGCGCAATCGAAGAGTACCATCGAACGGCACAAACGTGATCGTTTTGCTGACGAACCGGTCACTCTTTAAGCAAATTAGTATTATCTTTTTTCGATACCCTCATCCAAACACGGTATCCTTTCTCTATCCCATGGATATTTCAATCATGACCAACGTCTTTCACCTGGAAAACAAGGTTGCCCTTATCACTGGCGGCGCGAGCGGCATCGGAGCCGCAACCGCCCGCGAATTCTCCCGTGCCGGAGCCCACGTCCTCATTGCCGATCTCAACCTTGCCGCTGCGCAAACGCTTGCTTCAGAGCTCCCCAATGCCAGGGCCGTCGCTATGGACGTAACCGATGCCGTCTCCATCACAGCAGCCTTCCAAGACATCCCCAGGCTAGACATACTCGTCAACAACGCCGGCATTGGCATGGTGGGCGACATCACCCGTACCTCTGAGGAAGACTTTACTCGCGTCATGCGTGTCAACGTCAACAGCGTCTTCCTCGTAACACAGGCTGCCTTTCCGCTGTTGCTCGCATCTCACGGCAGCATCATAAACATTGGTTCGGTGGCCGGCTCCGTAGGGGTTAAGCAGCGCTTTGCCTACTGCGCCAGCAAAGGCGCCGTCCAGGCCATGACCCGTCAGATCGCCGTCGATTATCCTAAAGAACTCCGTATCAACTGCATCGCTCCCGGCACTGTGCAAACTCCGTTCGTCGAAGGCTATCTCGACAAATACCACGCACACGAGAAGGAAAAGGTCCGCGCCGAACTCGTCGCCCGCCAACCCATAGGCCGCCTCGGAACCCCGGAGGACATCGC
>DATDHL010000282.1:0-3595 GCA_036521575.1 Edaphobacter sp.
GTTTACTTCGACTATGGGACGAGTTTTAATCCTGCGGCGGAGTCGCTGAGCCTGAGTGTTGGGCTGGTGAACGGAACGGCCGAGCCTGAGGAGAACCAGACGTACGAGATTGGCTCGAAGTGGAGTTTCCTGAACGAACGCCTGCTGTTCGAAGGCGCGTTGTTCCGCACTGAGAAGGATAATGCGCGTGAGACGGACCCAACGAACTCGAACAACATTGTTGCGGCTGGCAATCAGCTGGTGAAAGGTGTGCAATTCAGCGTTGTGGGAAGGCTGCCGGAGGGGATGGATATCGTCGCAGGCTACGCGTATCTCGATAGCGAAGTGATCTACTCGAAGTTCTTCCCGATTGCGGTTGGGTATCCCTTGGCGAACGTGCCGAAGCAGACCTTCAACTTGTTCGTGACGCATAAACTTCCGTGGCGGCTGAATGCGGGACTCGGTGGAAACTATGTTGCCAGCAGGACGGCTAGTTCGACGGTGCCGTTTATTCCCACAAGCTATGGGCCGGCGCAGAAGTTTGCCGCTGGCACCGCACCATGCGGCCTAACTGCGACGACATGTTATGAGGTGTTGTCGACGGCGGTGAAGCAGGTGCCTGGGTATTGGGTGTTCAATGCGATGCTGCGGCGGCCTGTCACGGACCGGCTGGAGTTGCAGGCGAATGTGTACAACCTGGCCAACCGTTTCTATATTGATCTGCCGCACCCGAGCCATCTGGTGCCGGGAGCAGGGTTGAGTGCGCTGATTGGTGTGAATTTCAAGTTCTAAGTTGAAGTGGGTAAGTAAGTCGGCTCAGGAATATTCTGGGCCGACTTACTTTTGAATCTGGTAAATGAACTAGAGGAGTAAGTGATGCTGATTACGATTCCCGATGTATTGAGTGTGGGTGAGGTGGCACAGGCCCGGGCGAAGCTCGATGCCGCGGAGTGGGTGGACGGGAAGGTAACGGCTGGATATCAGGCGCAGCGGGTAAAGGAGAATCACCAGTTGCCGGAGGGACATCCGGTGGCGGTGGAGCTGGGAGAGATGGTGCTGGGGGCGCTGGCACGGTCACCGCTGTTCATGTCAGCTGCGTTGCCGCTGCGGGTGTTTCCGCCGATGTTCAACCGGTATACGGGAGGCGGACACTTTGGAACGCATGTGGATACTGCGATCCGCGCGATGGCTACTACGGGGCAACGGATCCGGACAGATGTCTCGGCGACGCTGTTCTTGTCGGCCCCGGAAGAGTATGACGGGGGCGAGTTGCTGGTGGAGGATACGTATGGGTCGCACTCGGTGAAGCTGCCGGCGGGGCACATGGTGTTGTATCCGGCGACGAGCTTGCATCGGGTGGAGCCGGTGACTCGTGGGGCGCGGGTGGCGTCGTTCTTCTGGGTGCAGAGCATGATCCGGAGCGATGGTGACCGGACGCTGCTGTTCGACTTGGATACGGCGATTCAGCGGCTGGCTGTGGAGGTTCCGGGGAATGCTGCGGGGGTGCAGTTGACCGGGGTGTATCACAACCTGCTGCGGCGCTGGGCTGAGATGTAGGCGAGCATGTAGGATAGATCGGTCTATGAATAATCAGCCTCGCCGTTCCTTTGTCATTGTTGGAGTATGCTTTCTTCTGCTTGTGTTTGGGTTACAGATTGCCTTCACTGTGCATCAGGAGTCGTTAACCTGGGACGAGGGCGACCACATCTTTGCCGGGTACATGATGTGGAAGACGCATGACTATGGGTTGAACCCTGAGCATCCGCCGTTGATGAAGTTGCTTGGTACGCTGCCGCTGCTGCGTGAGCCGCTGACGATTCCGCCGGATCAGCATCGCTACTTCAAGTCGGAAGCGTATATGGACGGGCGCGAGATGCTCTTCGCCAAGGAGCCTGAGTACGCGAAGATGCTGACGTTTCGTATGCGGATGGCTAATTTGACGGTGGCGATTCTGCTCGGTCTGTTGGTGTTTCTGACGGCAAACGAGATGTTCGGTGTTGGCGCGGGGTTTGTGGCTCTGGTGCTACTGGTGTTCGAGCCGAATGTGCTGGCTCATGGAGCGTTTGTCACTACGGATGTTGGGGTTTCGTGTTTCTTCCTTGCTTCGGTGTATGCGTTTTATCGGTATTGCAAGGCGCCTTCGGTGGGAAGGTTAGTGGTTGCGGGTTTGGCTGTTGGTTTGGCGTTGGCTACGAAGCACTCAGCGGTCTTGCTGCTTCCAATGCTGGTTTCGCTTGCTGCTTGTGAGATCGTTTTTCGTTTTAGCGGCGAGGAGAGGGGTCGACGGGCTTTGCGGCTGGCGGGTTCACTGGCTTGTATCGCGGTGATTGCGGTGGTGGTGCTTTGGGGGTTCTATGGGTTTCGCTACAACGCCCGGCCGGGTGCGTTACGGCTTGATCCCACGCTGGCGCAGTATGTGCATCCGTTGCGGCCAGCGGAGGCTAAGGGGATTTTGTACCTGGCACGGTTGCATGTTCTGCCGGAGTCGTATCTGTATGGGTTGGCGGATGTGCGGTCGATGGCGAATGGAATGCCGAGCTTCTTCTTCGGCAAGGTTTATGCACATGGGTTGTGGTATTACTTTCCGGTTGTGTTGACGATCAAGTCGACACTGGGCTTTCTTGGGTTGGTGTTGCTGGCTGTGGCCGCAGTGGTTGCGGGATGGTTACGGCGTTGGCGGGAGATTTTGTTTTTGCTGGTGCCGGCTGGGATTTATCTGCTTGTGGCGATGACCTCGCATTTGAATATTGGTGCTCGGCATATTCTGCCGGTGTGGGTGTTTCTTTGCGTGTTTGCGGCGGGTGGGGCGTGGGCCTGGGTTTCGTCGCGGGGATGGAACAAGGGTTTGGCTTACGTTGTTGGGATTCTGCTGGTGCTGCATGTGTCTGCGTCGTTGCTGGCTTATCCGAACTACATGGCTTACTCGAATGTCCTCTGGGGTGGGTCGAGCAAGACTCACCGATATCTGACGGACTCGAATACGGACTGGGCGCAGCAGTTGATTGCGGTGAAGAAGTATACGGACGAGCATGGCATCAAGGACTGCTGGTTTGCTTACTTCGCCGACCCGTTTTTGCGGGCCGAGGACTATGGGATTCCCTGCAAGCCGCTGCCTACTCCCGACTCGTGGTTTGACCGTAAGCAGCATCCGGTTCCGCCGGTAATCGATGGGCCCGTGCTGATCAGCGCGGGGACGCTGACCGGGTTCGAGTATGGGTCAAGTTTGCTGAATCCGTACCGCGGGTTCGAGCAGCTTGAGCCAGTGACTTCGATCCAGGATGGCGTACTGGTGTTCGAGGGGCGGTTTCCGGTTGCCGAGGCCTCAGCGCTGAGCCATGTGCAGCAGTCGGAGGTGCTGTTGAAGCAGAAGCAACTCGACGGCGCATTGGCCGAGGCGCAGCAGGCAGTGGCGATCGCTCCCGAGGGCCTACGGGGACAGATGGCGCTGGGTGACGCATTGGCAGCGCTGGGCCGGACGGACGAGGCCAAGGCCGCGTATGCGAAGGCTGCCGGTCTGGTGAACACGATGGAGCCGGGGGCGCAGGAGGAGTGGGTTCCGAAGGTGGAGAAGAAGATCGCCGGGTTGTGAGCTCGTCTTGCTGGATTCATCTTCCTT
>DATDHL010000283.1:0-5852 GCA_036521575.1 Edaphobacter sp.
GATGAGCTCGAACTGGCGCTCGACGCAGGTGGCCGATGAGTATCTGGAGCGCTATGGCGTGCCGGTGATCGCGGAGGTGGATACGCGGGCGGTGGTGCGGCATCTGCGGGCAAATGGCGTGATGCGTGGCGTGATCGCTTCTGGTGAAAACCTGGATGTCGATGAATTGGTCGCTCGGGCGCGGGCGATCAAGAAGATGGAAGGCACTGATCTCGCTAGCGTGGTGAGCACAAAGGAAGCTTATAAGTGGGACGCGAGCGAGCCGAAGAACCAGACGGGCGATCCTTTGTTGAAGGCTGCGGTCGATGGGACCGATCCGCTGCATGTGGTGGCCTATGACTTTGGGATCAAAGAGAACATTCTGCGGATGCTGGCGCGGGAGAATATCAATGTGACAGTGGTTCCGGCGCGGACCTCAGCCGAGGACGTGCTGGCTATGAATCCGGATGGCGTGTTCTTTTCGAATGGGCCGGGTGATCCGGAGCCTCTGGACTACGCGATTGAGACGGTGCAGAAGCTGCAGGGTAAGAAGCCGATGTTTGGGATCTGCCTGGGACACCAGATCTTTGGGCTGGCTCTGGGCGGCAAGACCTACAAGCTGAAGTTTGGGCATCACGGCGGGAATCATCCGATCATGAACCACCAGACGGGCAAGGTGGAGATTACGGCGCAGAATCATAACTTCAATGTCGATCCTGATTCGCTGCCGGCGGACGTGGAGAAGACGCATACGAATCTGAATGATCAGACGCTGGCGGGTTTGAAGCATAAAACGGACCCGATGTTCAGCGTGCAATACCATCCGGAGGCTAGTCCGGGGCCGCATGACTCGCATTATCTGTTCAAGGATTTTCGGAAGATGATGGAGGAGTGGAAGAAGTGAAGCTGATGGGATTGACTCTGTTGCTAGCGATGTCACAAGGAGCGGCGTCAGGTGACCCATTCAATTCCTATTTGAATTCAGTCAAGGAACACAGAACACCGCCCGGATTAACATCCTTTGCAAGCGAATGCGGATTCGACTTGAAGCAAGAGAAGCCCATTTATGCCGTCAGCGTAGGTAAAACATGGGTGCGTTCACTCAATCTCGCGAAGGCGGTATATGGCACTGAAAGTGATTTCTTCTCAAGCTCCGAAGTGTGGACTAAGGATGGAACAGCACGAGTCATAGTTTTGTGGTCTCTATCACTAGATGTCGGCTCTGAGATACGTACCATGGCTTGCATTAGCGATGATGGGAAGCCCCGCAAATTACAGGTGACTAATTGGAGCTTCCCCGTTGATAGAGAAGGGCAGAAATGGACTCATCAACAGTACAAAACGTTCGACAAGGGTGGCAGAGTCATTTTGAACCAAGGACACTTTGAAGATTCGCATGGCAGGCAGATAGAACCACCTAAGTTAGATGAGGACAACCAGGGATCGTTTGATTGGGTGCCTGATACATCGGCATTCTTGAAGATCGAGTCTGATCTTCTGAATGCAAATAGAGTTTCTACAGGGAAGAGATAAGTAGATATGCCGCGCAGGAATGACATCGCGAAGATTTTGGTGATCGGCTCGGGGCCGATTGTGATTGGGCAGTCGGCGGAGTTCGATTACTCGGGTACGCAGGCTTGTAAGGCGCTGAAGGCGGAGGGGTATGAGGTTGTACTGATCAACTCGAATCCGGCGTCGATCATGACCGATCCTGAGGTGGCGGACCGGACTTATATTGAGCCGTTGAATGCTGCTTATCTCGAGGAGATTTTGCGGATTGAGACGGAGATGATGGGGGATTCTTCTGACGCGTCGTGGAGTGGCGAGAAGAAGGGTAAGTTTGCTCTGCTGCCTACGGTGGGTGGGCAGACAGCGCTGAATCTTGCGGTGGATCTGGCGGACTCGGGTGTGCTGGAGAAGCTGGGTGTGGAGTTGATCGGCGCGAAGCTGGAGGCGATCAAGAAGGCCGAGGACCGGCTGCTGTTCAAGGATGCGATGAACAAGATCGGGCTGGATATGCCGAAGTCGTCGCTGGTGAACAATATTCGCGATGGGCTGGAGTTTGCTACGAAGATCGGGTTTCCGGTGGTGATTCGGCCAAGCTTTACGCTGGGTGGTTCGGGCGGCGGGATCGCGTATAACCGCGAGGAGCTGATGGAGATTCTTTCGCGCGGGCTGGATCTTTCGCCGGTGCATGAGTGTCTGCTTGAGGAGAGCGTGCTCGGGTGGAAGGAGTATGAGCTGGAGGTGGTGCGTGACCTGAAGGACAACGTCATCATCATCTGCTCGATTGAGAATTTTGATCCGATGGGCGTGCATACGGGCGACTCCATTACGGTGGCTCCGGCGCAGACGCTGACGGATCGCGAGTACCAAGTGATGCGCGATGCGGCGATCCGGGTGATTCGCGAGATCGGCGTCGAGACGGGTGGCAGCAATGTGCAGTTTGCGGTGAATCCGGTGACCGGGCGAATGACGGTGATCGAGATGAATCCGCGGGTGTCGCGGTCTAGCGCGCTGGCGAGTAAGGCGACCGGGTTTCCGATTGCGAAGATTGCAGCTCGGCTTGCGGTGGGCTACACGCTGGATGAGATTCAGAACGACATTACGAAGGCGACGCCGGCTTGCTTTGAGCCGACGATTGACTATGTCGTGGTGAAGATTCCGAAGTGGCAGTTTGAGAAGTTTCCCGGTGCCGATGAGGGGCTGGGGCCGCAGATGAAGTCAGTCGGCGAGGTGATGGCGATTGGGCGGACCTTCAAGGAAGCGATGATGAAGGCGGTGCGGTCGCTGGAGACGGGCAAGAAGGCTACGGCGGATGATATTGAACCGCGCAGGCTGACGCAGCGGCTGGTGACGCCGCATCCCGATCGGCTGGCTTATATCCGGTATGCGTTTGAGAGGGGGATGACGGTGCGCGAGGTTGCGCGCATGACCTCGATGGACCCGTGGTTCCTGTATCAGATCAAGCAGATTACCGATGAGATCAAGGCTGTTGCCAGTGTGGGCATCGATGCGGTGACGGCGGATCAATTGCGCGCGGCGAAGCGGATGGGGGTCTCGGATGAGAGGCTCGCTGCTAACTGGGGTTTGACTGGCGCGGAGGGGACGGCTGCGGTTCGTGCGCTGCGCAAGAAGCTGGGCGTGATGCCGGTGTACAAGCTGGTGGATACGTGCGCGGCGGAGTTCGAGAGCTACACGCCTTATCTGTATAGCTGCTATGACGAAGAGGACGAGGCGGCTCCGACGGATAAGAAGAAGATTCTGATTCTGGGGAGCGGGCCGAACCGGATTGGGCAGGGAATCGAGTTCGATTATTGCTGCTGCCATGCTGCCTTTGCGCTGCGTGAGGATGGGTACGAGACCATCATGGTGAACTGCAATCCTGAGACGGTCTCGACTGACTATGACACGAGCGACCGGCTGTACTTTGAGCCTCTGACGCTGGAAGATGTGCTGGGAGTGTATGAGCACGAGGCCTCGTCGGGTGCGGAGATCGGGATGATTGTGCAGTTCGGCGGGCAGACTCCGCTGAATCTTTCGCTGCCGCTGAAGAAGGCGGGCGTGCCTATCATTGGTACCTCGCCGGAGTCGATCGATCTGGCGGAGGACCGGAAGCGGTTTGGGAAGCTGATTGAGGAGTTGAAGATTCCGCAGCCTGAGGGCGCGATGGCGACCAGCGTGGAAGAGGCGGTTGCGGGCGCGAATCGCGTGGGGTATCCGGTGCTGGTGCGGCCTTCGTATGTGCTGGGCGGACGCGCGATGGTGATTGCGTATGACGACGCCGCGGTTGTGCAGTACATGACAACTGCGATCGAATTCTCGCAGGAACGGCCGGTGCTGATCGACCACTTCCTTGAGGATGCTACTGAGTGCGATGTGGATGCTCTGTGCGATGGCGATGATGTGGTGATCGCGGGCATTATGGAGCATATCGAGGAGGCGGGGATTCACTCGGGCGACTCGTCTTGTGTGTTGCCTGCTGTGGATTTGAGCGAGGATGTGCTCAACACGATTCGCGAGTACACGCGGAAGCTGGCGATGGCGCTGAGTGTGCGCGGTCTGGTGAATATCCAGTTCGCGATTCAGCGTGGCAAGGTGTTTGTGATCGAGGTGAATCCGCGGGCTTCGCGGACGGTTCCTTATGTCTCGAAGGCGACGGGGATTCCTCTGGCGAAGATTGCTTCGCGCATCATGGTGGGACGGAAGTTGAAGGAACTGCTGCCGGAGCAGGTGAAGAGCGGCAAGGACCTTGAGACCGGGGCGCATTACTTTGTGAAGTCGCCGGTGTTTCCGTGGGGCAAGTTCCCGGGCGTGGATACGGTGCTGGGACCGGAGATGAAGTCGACTGGCGAGGTGATGGGTGTCGCGGATAACTTTGGCGAGGCCTTTGCCAAGGCGCAGATCGCCGCCGGGCAGGTGCTGCCGCTGAAGGGAACGATCTTTTTGAGCGTGAACGATCACGACAAGGAAGGTGTGGTGCCGCTGGCGAGGCAGTTTATGGAGATGGGCTTCCATCTGGTGGCAACGCATGGGACGGCGAGTGTGCTGGAGCAGGCAGGGTTGCAGCCGGAGCGTGTCTACAAGGTGAAGGAAGGGCGTCCGAATGTGGTGGATTTGATCAAGGGCGACCGGATTCAGTTGATCGTGAATACTCCGCGTGGACAGGATACGTTCTTCGATGAGAAGGCGATTCGGCGGGCGGCGGTGTTGGCTCGGATTCCGACGATTACGACGCTGGCGGCTGCGAGGGCTGCGGCGGAGGGGATCGCTGCCCTGCAGCAGGGGACGCTGAATGTGTTTGCTTTACAGGCGTTGCATGCGGATCGGGTGGCGGCTGGGGTCTAGGAGCGTGAACTTGGAGGGGCGAAGCGGTTGGGCTTCGCCCTGAAAGCGCAATGCAAAAGCAGGTCCCCTTTGGGGATGACAACTAGAAAAGCAACAGCAAGTACAAAAGCAAATACAGGGATTCTTCCCCTTCGGCTACGCTCAGGGTCAGAATGACGGCGAAGATTGCTGTTTAGTCTGCGAGAGCGAAGCGGGCGCCTACGGCGTAGCCGATCATGGAGAGGGGAATCCATGATCCGAAGAGGAGGCCGTCGCCGGCCATCAGGCCGCTTCCGTGGTTGATGGAGAAGAAGGTGCGCCATAGCTTTTCGATCGCGCCGCAGTTTTCGCAGAGACCAGGGCCGGTGGGCAGGTCGAGTACCCAGACGCAGATGACGGAAAAGAAGACCAGGCCAGAGATCCAGACGTAGCCTGCGACTCTGTTGCCCTGCATGCGGGCGATGAAGAAACCGCCGATCATGGGCACCAAGAAGGAGAGCACAGTGGCAAGGAGCTTGGGATTCGCAGAGTCAGGGTCGGGGTTGTTGATCCATATAACGCCGATGACGAGGCCGAGGAGGAGGAGAGCGAGGAGGGTGTGGGTGAGGAACCAGAGTGCCTCGCGGCCAAGTTCGCCGATGGTTTTGTCCTGCGAGATGTTCTGAGTGGTGTTCATGCGGCTCATAGCGAGGGTATCGCATATCGGTGCTGGAGCGGGAGTGAAATGGTTACGTCTTTCGTGGCATAAGAGGGGATGCGACTGCGGATGTTCGCGGATGGCCGCGGAATAAAGGCGTAACGGTGATCCAAGGGACAGGGGCTGATAAGAACAGGACCGAACGATGGTAAAGGCAAAAACTGTGGTGAGGTTTCGGAAGTGGGCTATCTGCTGGATGTCTAGCGGACTTGATCAGAGTTTCTCTTAGAATAGAGGGATGCTACTTGAAGGACTGTTTATTCCCCTGACTACGCCGTTCTATCCGGACGGAAGCCTGAATCTGCGCAAGCTGGAGCACAATGCGGACCGCTACTCGAAGACACCTGCC
>DATDHL010000284.1:0-2225 GCA_036521575.1 Edaphobacter sp.
CCTTTGCACAGAATGCGGCTCCCGTACGGGTTGCTGTTGTAGGACTCGTCCACGGCCACGTCCAGGGATTTCTGCATAACCTCCCGTCCCACCCCAACATCGAGCTCGTCGGCGTCTCCGAGCCTGACGCCGCACTCCGCCAGAAATACGCTTCTCAGTTCCACCTGCCTGAGAGCCTCTTCTTCCCGACCGAAGAAGCGATGCTCGCCGCGACCCATCCGCAGGCCATCCTCGTCTACACTTCCATTGCCGGCCACCGCGCGGCCATCGAACAAGCCGCACCGCTCCATATTGCAGCGATGGTAGAGAAGCCCCTTGCGACCACTGTTGACGACGCCCTCGCGATTCAGCGCCTCTCGCAGCAGTTTCAAGTGCCCATCTTGACTAACTACGAGACAACCTGGTATCCCTCGAATACCGCGGCCAACACCCTGCTCGCCAGTGGCCGCATCGGCGACCTCCGCAAGCTCGTCGTCCACGATGGACATCGCGGCCCCAAGGAGATCAACGTCGGCCCCGAGTTTCTCACCTGGCTCACCGACCCGAAGCAGAACGGCGCAGGCGCGCTCTTCGACTTCGGCTGTTACGGCGTCGATCTCGCCACGTGGATGATGCATGGAGAGCTTCCAGTCTCAGTCACCGCCGTCGCGCAGCAGATCAAGCCTGACGTCTATCCCCACGTCGACGACGAAGCGACCATCCTGCTCGCTTATCCCCACGCGCAAGCCATCATTCAGGCTTCATGGAACTGGCCCTTCGACCGCAAAGACATGGAGGTCTACGGCGCAAAGGGCTTCGTCGGCACCGTCAAGGCAAAGGATCTCAAGGTCCGCCTGCCCGGAGACACGGAAGAACACGCAGAACCGGCACCGTCCCTCGCATCCCCGCAGGATGACTCTCTGAACTATCTCGTCGCCGTATTGCAACACCGTCTGGACCCGAAAGGCGATCTCTCTTCTCTCGACACAAACGTCACCGTCGTGCGAATCCTCGATGCAGCGCGACAGTCCGCACACACCGGACACGCAGTACAACTCACCTCCACACACCACGAAGGCCACTGATAACGAATGATAGAAGCACCGATCTATGGATAAACTCGGGCTGATCGCTGGCAATGGACGCTTCCCTTTTCTGCTGCTCGAAGCCGCACGCGCCCACGGGCTCGAGGTAGTCGTGGCGGCCATCAAGGAAGAGACCGATCCGGAGATGAACGCACGTGCCGCTTCTGACGCTGGCATACGTGTCCACTGGCTCTCGCTGGGAGAGCTGTCGCGGCTGATCGAAACCTTTAAAGCCGAAGGCGTCTCGCGAGCCGTGATGGCCGGACAGGTAAAGCATAAGCAGATCTTCTCCAGCATCCGGCCTGATTGGCGGCTCGCAAAGCTGCTCTTAAACCTGCGAACGCGCTCGACCGACGTCCTGCTGGGCGCCGTGGCAAAGGTCCTCGGCGACGAAGGCATCGAGCTGATCTCATCAACTGCCTATCTGGAGCAGCTACTCGCCCGAGCAGGCGTACTGACCCGCCGCGCTCCGGATGAGGAAGAGCGAAAGGACATCGACTACGGACGCACCGTCGCGCGGGCCATCGCTGGCTACGACCTGGGGCAGACTGTCGTGATCGCGGCCCAAGCCTGTGTCGCCGTGGAGGCAATGGAGGGCACAGACGCGACCATCGAACGCGCCGGCGCTCTCTTTCGCACACTGGAAGCCGAAGAAAACGCGGATTCTAAGGCGACGACGCTGCGACGCTCACTGACAGTGGTAAAAGTGGCTAAGCCGAACCAGGACATGCGTTTCGACGTACCCGTCGTCGGAGTAGCGACGATTCTGACGATGCAGCGAGCAGGTGCCACATGCCTCGCGCTCGAGGCCGGTAGAACCTTGATGTTTGATCCGGCAGCAATCATCGCAGCGGCAGATGAGGCTGGGATCGCCATCTTTGCAGAATGAGGAGTTGCTTCGACTTTGTCCGGGTTTTGTCAGCCGTCTGTCACAGCGGAGTAAAATTGCGGTGCGCGCAATGGGCGCGAGTCTTACGCGGCTTACACTCGTCTACATAGCAATCTCTACAAAAGGGGAACGATGATGCGCAAAGGAATCTGGATCGCAGTAATTATGGGCGTAATTGCAGCCAGCGGCTTTGGCCTGAAGGCCGCGGCAGCAGCTGACTCGGTGCAGGCGGGCGCAACAGCTCCCAATTTCACGCTGCCCTCGCAGGAAGA
>DATDHL010000285.1:0-2906 GCA_036521575.1 Edaphobacter sp.
CCTTTACTTCGACCCGGACTCGCCGGAAGGCATCCTTTCCACCCAGATCACGCGCATCCTCCTTCCCGGACAGCTTTTCTTCTTCGCTGGCGGCGTCCTCACTGCCGTCCTCCTCGTCCGGAAGCAGTTCACGTTCCAGGCGCTCACTCCACTCATCTATAACCTCTGCATCATCACGGGCGGAGCTCTCCTCGCCAGCCGCATGGGAATCGCCTCGCTCGGCGTAGGCGCCTTGGCCGGAGCCTACCTCGGAGCTTTTCTTCTCAATGCCTATGGGGCCTATCGCGCTGGGATGCGCTACCAGCCGATCCTCGACCTCAAACACCCTGGCCTCCGCGAATGGGTTCGCCTCTCGCTCCCGCTCATGCTGGGCGTAACTGTAATCACCCTCGACAACCAGATCCTCGGCTACTTCGCCAAGCACGGCAGCGGAGACATCTCCCGCCTCACGTATGCAAAACGGCTCTTCACCGCCCCGATGGCCATCATCGGACAAGCGGCTGGAGCAGCGTCCCTGCCTTTCTTCGCCGCGCTCTACGGACGCGACCAGTTCGACGCCTTCCGCTCCGCCGTCAACCGCTCCGTCTCCCGTCTCATCGCCTTCTCATTTTTAGGTTCGGCCGCGATGATCGCTCTCGCCCGCCCCGCCGTCGATATCATCTTCCGCCGCGGTTCTTTCCACGCCGCCGACGCTACCTCCACAGCGAGCTACTTCGCTATCTTCGCCATCTCGCTCGCACTCTGGACCGCGCAGGCCATCTATGCCCGAGCCTTCTACGCTGCAGGCGAGACCTTCGTGCCCATGCTCGCGGGAACCATCATCACCCTCATCACGATCCCGATCTACTGGACACTCCATCAGCACTTCAACGTCATAGGCCTCGCCTGGGCCTCTGACCTGGCGATCATTCTCCACACCACCACGCTGGCCGCACTGCTCCATCGCCGCAAGCTGGTCCCTCTCTTCGGCCCGTCAGGCGGCCTCGATCGCCCCGAGATCTTCCGCGCTGCAGCAGCGGGCATCATCAGCTTCGCCGGAACAGCCTTTGTCCTTCATCTCCTGCCCCAAAGACAGACCTACCTCGGCGACATCATCTCCCTCGCCTTGGGTGGCTTAGTCTGGGCCACTCTCGCGGTGTCCACCCTGCACCTCACCGGTTCCAGGCTTCTCAGTCAACTTCGCCGCCGCCAGGCCTGAGCCAGTACCTCCTTTGTGACATGGGCAAAAACCTCTCGCCAAGTATGATGAGCAAATATGAGTGGAATTTCGTACCAGTACAGCGCTGCTAACCCCGAAGTAAGCCACGAGCATCTCTTCCCTTCCGTCTCGCATTTTCTTCAGAACGTGCCCTCACGCTCCATCGTGCTCGACGCCGGTTGCGGCAACGGCTCCTTCATCTCGCTCTTTCAGAATCGCAACTGGCAACTCCATGGCTCCGATCTCTCACCCACAGGTATCGAGATAGCCTCTCGGACCTATCCCGGCATCAACTTCTTCCTGGCCGATGGTCAGTCCATCTACGAAGACTTTCTAGAGACCGTCGGCCCCGTCGACGTTGTCATTTCCACAGAAGTCATCGAACATATCTACGACCCCCGCGGATTCCTTCGTAATTGCTTCGGCCTGCTCAAGCCCGGGGGCACTATCGTCCTCACGACCCCGTACCACGGCTATCTCAAAAACGTGATGCTTGCCCTGACCGGAAAGATGGACCAGCACTTCACTGTCCAGTGGGACCATGGTCACATCAAGTTCTGGTCGCGCAAAACCCTTACCCAGGTCCTCGCTGAAATCGGCTTCACCAACATCGAGTTCGCCGGATCCGGCCGCATTCCTTACATGTGGAAGAGCATGGCCCTTAAGGCAACAAAGCCCCTTTGAGCCCTCTCCGTTGAAAACCTACTTGGCATCCTCATACTCTTCATTCCACGCAGTCTGGATCGCCTCCAGAATTCCTTCATTCGACTTCGCCGGATCGCCCACAAACCCCGGCAGCGTCGTCACATACTTATGCAAGTCCGTAAATCGCACCGAGTAGGGCTCAATCTCCGGATACTTCTCCTGCAGCAAAATCCCAATCTCTTCCGAGTCCGTCCAATCGATCTCCCGCGGCATACACTCTCCTCCAAAACTTCTATAGTGGCAAATTGACACCCACAAAAAAGATTACAGGAACTACGGCGCCTCTCAAACGCATCTATAGACGCGTATGCCGCAGACGAATTTGATTTCGTGGTCAGCCTCATTGCTCCGACGTGACATCAACGCTCGCGCGCAACATCTGGCCACTGCGAATCAACTCCTGCACGAACAAACTACCCGGCAATCTCCCAGCATCATCTTTGGCCGCGACGAACAATCGCATCACGGCAACTTTCACCCCGCCAGCTACACCGCCATCTGTGCCAATCCCGATTGGGCCCGCCGACTTACTAAAGTCCATACCGCCCATCGCCGCGTTCGGGCCCGAGCCGATTGGCACTGGATGGAACTCGATTGCGCCAACAGCTCCGACGCTCTTTTGATGAATGTCTTCTGCCATCCGCAGGTCTTCAACGGCAAGACCTTGACGGCATCTGTCGCGAATCTCGCCGGCGTAGACAACATCGCTCAACCAAGATTCGGTATTCACCCCCGCGTCCCTCTCCAAAACGGACTCACCGATCGTACCGAGATCGACCTCCAGTTAAACGATCTCTTCCTTGAGGCCAAGCTCACCGAAACCAGCTTTCAAACCGCAGGACCACGCATGATCGAACGCTACCGCGATCTCGAAGCAGTCTTCGACATCACCCATCTGCCTAGAAAAAGAACTGCAGCCTCCACCAATACCATCGAGGGCTATCAGCTCATCCGCAACGTGCTGGCTGCCTACGCCTCCGATGCCTCTTTCTGCGTGCTCTGC